>NZ_RZSU01000008.1:0-104321 GCF_003997585.1 Mesorhizobium sp. M5C.F.Cr.IN.023.01.1.1
CGACCAAAGCGATCTTGTCGCCCGCCGACGCCGTCAATTCCGCTCCGTCGAGCAGCGGCGTGCCACCGAAGGTCAGTTTTATCCCGTCGAGATTGAGAAGTGGCGGCGCCATGTCAGCTTTCGGTAAGGGGGAATGGGTGGGCGAGCAACAGCGCGCGGCCGCTGCCCAGCGCGATTTCGAGCCGGCCCTTGACCTCATTGGAAATGGTCAGCGACGAGCCGAACGCCATCTCGATATGGTTCAGCGGCCATTTGGCGCCGGTCACGGTCAGGCCGGAAAGGTCGGAAAAGCCGAGAATCGAAAACAGCGTGCCATCGGCGTAGTCGAAGCCGGCCTTTCCGCGAAGCAAGGGGATGCCTTCCTGTGCGCCGCTGCTCAAAAGCACCTCCGTCCCTGCCTCGGCCAGTCGGACGCTGAGCGCCAGGTGCAAGAAGGCGTGGTCGGTCCGCTTGCCACCGAACGCGCCGGCAAGCACGAGGCTGGTCGCGCCGCGTTCGAGCGCGGCGGCGATAGCCAGTTCGCCGTCGGTCTTGTCCTTTTCTGCCGGAAACACCTGGCGGGGTACGGCGGCCAGCTCGTCCGGCAAATCCGCCGGCACCGAATCGAAGTCGCCGACCCAGAGTTCCGGCGTCAGGCTCAGCGTCCGGGCATGGCTCATGCCGGCGTCGGCGGCGATGACACGCGTGCCAGCGACCTGGCGGTCGAGCAGCGGCGTGCGGATAAGGTCGCCGCCAAGCAGGATGGTGAATTTGCTCATATGCGTCGCCCTTACCAGCCCTGCTTGCGAAACGGAAGGCCGCGTTCCGGATGCCCGGCAAACTTCCGCTTGCGCCACACCTGGGCCGGGCCTATGTGTCGAAACGCTCTAACGGGGTGCTGGACGCGATCTTCGCGGACCAGCTGAGAGGCAACCATGCCAACCCGCTGAACCTGATCCGGTTTGTACCGGCGGAGGGATTAGACGTTTCGGACAGCCCGACGCCTCAATTCCTTACAACGTGAACGAAGGAGGCGCCGATGCGCACGTTTTTATACACTCTTGTTTCGGCAGTGCTGCTTGCGGCGGCCGTTCTCGCCGGCATCGGGCCGGCATCCGCGCAGGAAAAACTCACCGTCTATACCTATGAGAGCTTCACCGCCGACTGGGGTCCAGGCCCCGCGGTGAAGAAGGCCTTCGAGGCCGAATGCGGCTGTACTCTCGAATTCGTCGCGGTCGCCGACGGCGTCGCCCTGCTCAACCGCGTCAAGCTGGAAGGCGCCGCAACCAAGGCCGACATCGTGCTCGGCCTCGACACCAATCTGACGGCCGAAGCCAAGGCCACCGGCCTGTTTTCGCCGCATGGCGTCGTCATCGACGTCAATGTGCCGGGTGGCTGGAGCGACAATATTTTCGTGCCGTTCGACTATGGCTATTTCGCCATCGTCTACGACACCGAAAAGCTAAAGACCCCGCCGAAGAGCCTGAAGGAATTGGTCGAGGGCAATGCCGATGAGAAGATCGTCATCCAGGATCCGCGCACCTCGACGCCCGGTCTCGGCCTGCTGTTGTGGGTGAGGTCGGTCTATGGCGACAAGGCGCCGGAAGCCTGGGCCAAGCTTAAGGCAAAGGTGCTCACCGTGACGCCGGGCTGGAGCGAGGCCTATGGCCTGTTCACCAAGGGTGAGGCGCCGATGGTGCTGTCCTATACCACGTCGCCGGCCTATCACATGGTCGCCGAAAACACCGAACGCTATCAGGCGGCGTCCTTCGAGGAGGGCGAGTATCTGCAGATCGAGGTTGCCGGCATAACCACCACTGGTGCGAAGAACCCGTTGGCCAAACAGTTCCTGACTTTTATGACCGGGCCGAAATTCCAGGATGTGATCCCCGAGACCAACTGGATGTTTCCTGCCGGCAAAACTGACAAGCCGCTCAATCCGGCCTTCGACAAGCTCGTCAAGCCGACCAAGACTTTGCTGTTCAGCCCCGAAGAGGTCGCCGCCAACCGCAAGGCCTGGGTCGACGAATGGCTGTCGGTGATGAGCAAGTAGCTTGTGATTGAAAGATGATCACTCTACGGCGCCCCCCCTCTGTCCTGCCGGACGTCTCCCCCTCAAGCGGGAGATCGAATATCACTTCCGCTTTCGCCAATCGCAACAGTCGAAAAATTGAGGCGAGGGTAAAGCCGCCAATCTCCCCCCTTGAGGGGGAAATGTCCGGCAGGAGAGAGGAGCGTGGGCGGGAAATCGGCCTCAGCCATATTTTCTGCTTCGACGATCGTTGAACCAGGCAGGGCGGCATGCATACCGGATATCCTGCCGATCCCCGCGTCACCGCCGGCACCATCGCGCTTGCCGCTGTTGCGCTGCTGATCGGCGGAGCGTTCGCCGGGCTCATCCTTGAAGCCACACGCAACCCGACCGGCGCCGCGTCGACTTTCGATTCCTACCTCTTCCGTGTTGCCCGCTTCACGCTGTGGCAGGCTTTGCTGTCGACACTGCTTTCCGTCGTGCCAGCGCTGTTCGTTGCGCGGGCGCTATCGCGGCATCCGCGCTTCTTTGGTCGTGGCTTGATCCTGCAGCTCTTCGCCGTGCCGCTTGCGCTGCCGGCCATCGTCGCCGCACTCGGCATTCTGGCTCTCTATGGCCGTGCCGGCTATTTCGCCGGCGTGCTCACCGCGATTGGCGGTCAGGGCTGGCCGGGCATATACGGCCTGTCCGGCATCCTCGTAGCCCATGTCTTCTTCAATCTGCCGCTGGCGACGCGGCTGTTCCTCGAGGCGCTGGCGACAGTGCCGGCCGACCAGTGGCGGCTGGCGAGCCAGCTCGGCATGGGCCCCAGACCCGCATTCCGGTTGATCGAATGGCCGACGCTGCGTGCGGCACTGCCAGGCGTCGCCGGGCTTGTCTTCATGCTCTGCATCACTTCCTTTACCATCGTGCTCACGCTGGGCGGCGGGCCGCGCGCGACGACACTGGAGGTCGCCATCTATCAGGCGCTGCGTTTCGATTTCGATCCTGCCCGCGCGGTGACGCTGACACTGCTGCAGATCGCGCTGACCTTCATCGTGGTACTTGCATTGATGCGGCTTGGCGCCAACACTGTCGGCGACGCCAACCTGCCGGTGGCACCGCGCCGGTATCTTTCGGCTGGTACGGCCGAGACCGTGCTGAACGCAGCATTGATCGCTCTGGCATTGCTGTTCGTCGCCGCGCCGATGGCGGCCACGGTGACGTCAGGCCTTGGCGCCGATCTCGGCCGGCTGGCGGCCGAGCGCGCGGTGCGGCAGGCAACGCTGACCAGCGCCGTGCTCGCCTTGCTGGCGGCGCTGCTTTCAGTGGCGCTGTCGCTGTCGCTCGTCATGGCACGACGTGCGCTGGCCTTGAGGCGTCGCGTCGACGCCAAGACGTTGCTCGAATACGCCACCGATACCGGCGCCGGCTTCGTCCTCGTTGTGCCGCCCATCCTCATCGGCGCCGGCTGGTTCCTTCTCCTGCGTACTTTCAGCGATGTCTTTGCCATCGCCCCTGTCATGGTCGTCGCCGTCAACGCAGTGATGGCGATGCCGTTTGCCATTCGCGCCATTCGCCCCGGCTATGATGCGGCGAGCGAACGCCACGAACGGCTCTGTTTACTGCTTGGCATTTCGGGCTGGGATCGGTTCCGGCTGGTCGACTGGCCGTCGCTGCGGCGGCCGCTCGCCACCGGTTTCGCATTCGCGATGGCTTTGTCGCTCGGCGATCTCGGCGTCATTGCCCTGTTCGGCAGCGACTCCCTGCAGACGCTGCCCTATCTCTTGCTGTCGCGCATGGGCAGCTACCGCACTATGGACGCGGCAGGCCTGGCATTGCTGCTCGGCCTGGTCTGTCTCGCGCTTGTCCTGGCCGCGGACTGGCTGGGACGGGGAGAAAAATCATGACGCTCAACAGCGAAAGCGGTACGGCTGTGCGGCTGGAAAAGGTCTCGTTCAGCTATGGTGAAGCGCCGTTTTTATTCGATGTCGAGTTCGCCGCCTCGAAGATCACCGCCATCATGGGGCCGAGCGGTTCGGGAAAATCGACACTGCTCAATCTGGTGGCCGGCTTCGAGACGCCGCGATCGGGCCGCGTGCTGATCGGCGGCGCCGATTTCGGCGCCAAACCGCCTTCGGCGCGGCCGGTGTCAATGGTGTTCCAGGAAAACAATCTCTTTGCCCATCTTTCTGTCGAACGAAATGTCGGCCTTGGCCGCTCGCCGTCGCTCAGGCTGACCGAGGCCGACCACGCTGCAGTCGCCGCGGCGCTCAAGCGCGTCGGCCTTGCCGGCAAGCAACAGCGCCTGCCGCGCGAACTCTCCGGTGGCGAGCGGCAACGCGTCGCGCTCGCCCGCGTCCTGGTGCGCGACCGGCCGGTGCTCTTGCTCGACGAACCGTTCGCCTCGCTCGGACCGGCCTTGCGCGACGACATGCTCGATCTGGTAGCCGACGTTCATGCAGAGCGGCGCATGACGGTGCTGTTCGTCACGCATCAGCCGGAAGATGCCCACCGTATCGGCCAGGACATGGTGTTCCTGGACAATGGAACGGTTGCCGCAACCGGGACTGTCGCCGATTTTTTTACCAAGGCTGGACCGGAAGCCTTCCGGCACTATATCGGTGCAGGTCCGTTTGGCGCGGGATCACGAGATGTTGCCCGGAAGCGGACATAATTTACGGCCAAACCGGCTTCAGGCGATGTGGTGCTTGCTTGCCATGGTCAAAGTAGTGTGGCTAGGTCCTCCGATACTGGTCCGGCATAGGTTGTGATTTGCCACTTCGGTGTCATGCGTGCTCGTGAGCGCGAAGGACGCTGTGGCAGTTGATTGTGCGTATGATCCTTTCTGAAAATCGATGCCCGATTTTCGGGGCCATGTGCTGAGACCCGAAAGGAAGCTGTTCTGCCGACCGGCACCGACAGAGTGAGAAGGAAACCGCTGGCGCGCTTCCTCGCGCTGGCCGGCTTTGCCATGGCGCTGGCAAGCTGCCAGATGTTCACGCCTCCGGACGTTCAGGAATCCGGCTTCCAGCCTTCCAACAAACCGATCACGGTCGACAATGTCGCCGCCAACGGCAAGCTCGCCGAAATGGCGAAGGCGCAGCACCCGCGCATCCTCGCCACCTATGGCGGCGAGTATTCCGATCCCAAGCTCGAGCGCATGGTCGCCAAGGTCGTCGGCAGCCTGACCGTGGTGTCCGCCAACCCGACCCAGACCTACCGCATCACCATCCTCAATTCGCCCAACGTCAATGCTTTCGCGCTGCCGGGTGGTTATCTCTACATCACGCGCGGCCTGTTGGCGCTGGCCAACGATTCGGCCGAGCTCGCCGCGGTCATCGCGCATGAGATGGGCCACGTCACTGCAAACCACGGCTTGCAGCGCCAGCAGCTCGAGGCTGAGGAGGGGTTTGCAACCAAGGTCGTCTCGGATGTGCTCGGCGACAGCCCGACCGCCAAGGCGGCACTGATCCGCGGCAAGCTGCGGCTTGCCCAGTTCTCGCGCAATCAGGAGCTTGAGGCTGACGGCATCGGCATCAAGTCGATCGGCGAGGCGGGCTTCGATCCCTTTGCCGCCGGCCGCTTCCTGCAGTCCATGTCGGCCTACACCGATTTCCGCTCTATCAGCGGCGCCACCGACGCCAGCCTCGACTTCCTGGCGACGCATCCCAACACGCCGCAACGCATCGATCTGGCGCAGCGTCATGCCCGCCAGTTCGGTGCGCCCGGCGTCGGCACGCGCGACCGCGACGCCTTCCTCGCCGGCATAGACGGCCTGCTCTACGGCGACACACCGGAGGAGGGCTATGTGCGTGGCGAAACCTTCCTGCATCCCGGGCTCGGCGTGTCGTTCTCGGTGCCAAACGGCTTCATCATAGACAACTCGGCCGCGGCGGTGACGGCAACCGGGCCAGGCGACATAGCGATCCGCTTCGACGGCGTTTCGATCGACAAGAGCCGCTCGCTGACCGACTACATCCGCAGCGGCTGGGTGGCCGGTCTCGACGAAAGCAGCGTGGGCCAGGAAACGATCAATGGCAACGAGGCGGCGACGGCGCATGCCAGCGCCGAGGGCTGGCAGTTCGACATCGCGGTGATCCGCGCCGGCGGTCAGGTCTACCGGCTGTTGACCGCGGCACCTTCCGCCAGCACCTCGTTGGATGCCGTGGCGCGCTCGGTCAGCGGCTCCTTCCGTATCTTGAACGCAACCGAGAAAGCGGCGCTGAAGCCGCTGCATATCCGCGTCGTCACGGTGCGGCCCGGACAGACCATGGGCTCTCTCGCCGCGCAGATGGTCGGTGTCGATCGCAAGCTGGACCTGTTCAGGGTGCTCAACGCGATGTCGCCCGGTGCAGCAGTTTCCGCGGGCGATAAGGTCAAGATCATCACCGACAAATAAGATTCAGGCGGCTGTCGCCAGAAACTCGGGGTTTTGCTTCACCAGCGCTATCTTGAGTTTTTCCATGGCGCGTGCCTCGATCTGGCGGACGCGCTCCTTGGAGATGCCGAGCGCCTCGCCGAGGGCTTCGAGCGTCGCGCCCTCGTCGCTCAGCCGGCGCTCCTCGATGATCCTGAGCTCGCGGGCATTGAGCGCGCCGAGCGCCGTTTTCAGCCAGACAGAGCGGCGTTCGACATCGATAGTGTCGCCTACGACCTCGTCCGGCAAAGGATCGTCCGACACCAGGAAATCCATTCGTTCGGTGGCGCCCGCATCGTCGGCGAGCGGCTGGTTGAGCGAGCTATCCGGTGCCGAAAGGCGGGAGTCCATCATCGCCACGTCGGCCTCCGAGACGCCGAGCGCCACCGACACCTCGCGGTAGAGCGAGGTATTCGAGATCGGCTCGGCGCCGTTCGCCAAGCGGGCGCGCAGTCGCCGCAAATTGAAGAACAGCGCCTTTTGCGCCGAACTGGTGCCGCCACGCACGATCGACCAGTTGCGCAGGATATAGTCCTGCATCGAGGCGCGAATCCACCACGTCGCATAGGTCGAAAACCGCACCTCGCGCTCCGGTTCGAAACGGGCCGCTGCCTCCAGCAGGCCGACATGGCCTTCCTGGACCAGGTCGCCGAGCGGCAGACCGTAGTGGCGGAATTTCGAGGCCATGGAAATGACCAGCCGCATATGCGCCATGGCGATTTGGTGCAACGCCTGCTGGTCGTTGTCTTGCTTCCAGCGCAGCGCGAGAAGATGCTCCTCATCGCGCTCGAGATAGGGGGCTCTCATCGCCGCGCGGACCATGGTTCGCCCTGCCATATCTTCCATCATGCCACGCTCCCTGTTCCGGGCGTTGCGGTGCGATCGCTCGACCCTGAGCTGGCATCGTGGTTGAATTGGCGACGCCGCGCCCTACAACAGCCAAGAACGTGCCACGCGGGTGAATGGTTCCGCCGCTGATGTCGCGTGGATTGCACTGGCGAAAGCTCGTTGCGGCGGTCGCTACGCGGTCGGTTAGCGTGACTCGATGTTGTTTTGAGAATTGGATTTCAAAAGCGTCTTATTTTTGAAATCCGGTTCCTTATTTCGCCAGCCTCCATCTGTCAGTTTCCGGCGCTCAACATATGCGCCGGACGCCGGCCAAGGACGGGATCACAGAAAAATGAAATGGCTCAAATCGCTTATCGTCGCCGGAACACTGCAGGTTTTGGCCGTCACATCAGGCCATGCCGGCGCAAATCTCGATCAGATCAAGCAGGTCGGCGTCTTTAAGGTCGGCACCGAAGGCACCTATGCCCCCTTCACCTATCATGATGCCTCGGGTGCATTGGTCGGCTTCGACGTCGAGATAGCCCAGGCGATTGCCGAGCGCCTCGGCGTCAAGGCCGAATTCCTCGAAGGCAAATGGGACGGGCTGATCGCCGGCCTCGACGCCAAGCGTTATGACGCCGTCATCAATCAGGTCGGCATCACCGAGGCGCGCAAGGCCAAGTATGATTTTTCCGATCCCTACATCGCTTCCAAGGCGGTGCTGATCGTGCGCGGCGACAATACCGATATCAAAAGCTTTGCTGACCTCAAGGGCAAGAAGGCGGCGCAGTCGCTGACTTCGAATTTCGGCAAACTCGCCGAAACGAACGGCGCCGAGCTCGTCGGCACCGATGGTTTCGACCAATCGATCCAGCTGCTTCTTACCGGCCGCGCCGACGCCACCATCAACGACAGCCTGTCCTTCCTCGATTTCAAAAAGCAAAAGCCCGACGCCAATGTGAAGATCGCCGCGCAGGAAGAAAACGCCGACTATTCCGGCGTCATCGTACGCAAAGGCGATCCGGAACTGGTCGCCGCCATCAATCAGGCACTGGCCGATATCAAGGCCGACGGCACCTACCAGAAGATGGCCAACACGTATTTCGGCCAGGACGTTTCGAAGTAAGCGCATTGCACGGAGCGGGCCGTTGCCGGCCCGTATGGCAAGCATCGCGGCGAGCCGTCTTTGACGGCCGCCGCTTTTCGCGTGATATGACGATCGTATGGTCGCGCCTCGATGCTGCCGGGCCGGTTTTTGAGCGGCAATCTCGCAAGGAGGGTTTTCGTGCCGCACTGGCTGCAATTGATGCTGGACTCATTGCCGACGCTGCTATGGGCCGCGCTGATCTTCACCGTGCCGCTAACGCTCCTGTCGTTCGCATTCGGCCTCTTCGTGGGATTGGTTGCGGCGCTTGTCCGGCTGTTCGGCCCGAAGCCGCTGGTCGCCGTGGTCCGCTTCTACGTCTGGATTTTCCGTGGCACGCCACTTCTGGTGCAGCTCTTCCTGATCTTCTACGGCCTGCCCTCGGTCGGCATCCTGCTCGACGCTTTTTCAGCCGCGTTGATCGGCTTCACGCTCAACATCGGCGCCTATACGTCGGAAATCATCCGCGCCGTCATAGGCTCGGTGCCGAAGGGGCAGTGGGAGGCGGCCTACTCGATCGGCATGACCTGGAGCCAGGCGATGCGGCGCACCATACTGCCGCAGGCCGGCCGTGTCGCGGTGCCGCCACTGTCCAACACCTTCATTTCGCTGGTCAAGGATACATCGCTGGCCGCCGCCATCACCGTGCCGGAAATGTTCCAGGCGGCGCAGCGGATCGTCGCCACCACCTATGAGCCGCTGATCCTCTATATCGAGGCGGCGGCCCTGTATCTGGCGCTGAGCTCGGTGCTGTCGGCATTGCAGACGCGCTTGGAAAAGCGGCTCAGCCGCTATGGCGGCTTCCTGGAGGCGCGTTCATGATCGGCCTGACCGACATCGAGAAGCGCTTCGGCGACAACCTCGTGCTGAAGGGCGTGACCGTCACCATCGAGGAAGGCAGCGTCACAGCCCTTGTCGGTCCCTCGGGCGGCGGGAAAAGCACGCTTCTGCGCTGCATCAACCTGCTTGAGATCCCGACTTCGGGCACGGTGCGCATCGGCGACGACGCGCTCGAATTCCACCCTGGCGGCAAGGTTTCCGCAACGGCCATCCGGCGCCTGCGGCTGCAGACGGGCATGGTGTTCCAGAATTTCCAGCTGTTCCCACACCGCACCGCGATCGAGAATGTTATGGAGGGGCTGGTGACGGTGCTGAAATGGCCGGTCCAGCGAGCGCGCGAGCGGGCGCTCGCTCTGCTCGAAAAGGTAGGGATGGCGCACAAGGCCGATGCCTGGCCGGCGACCCTTTCAGGCGGCCAGCAGCAACGCGTGGCGATTGCCCGGGCGCTGGCGCCATCGCCGAAAGTGCTGCTGTGCGACGAGCCGACCTCGGCGCTCGATCCGGAACTGGCGCAGGAGGTGGTCGACGTGCTCAGCCAGCTCGCCCGCGAGGGGACCACCATGGTGATGGCGACGCACGACCTGCGCCTCGCATCGAAGATCGCGCAGGAGGTGGTGTTCCTCGACGCCGGCGCCATCGTCGAGAAAGGCCCCGCCGCTGTCCTGTTCAGCAATCCGGAGCGCCAGCGAACCAGGCGGTTCATCACGACGCTGAAGCAGGAGGCAGAGAAGGAAGGAGGCGGCGAAGGTTAATGCATGTCGCCCAAAAGTTCGTAGCGGTTTTGGGATAACGACATGCATACAAAGAAAAACCCGGCACGAGGCCGGGTTTTTCCAATTCGAAGGCGAGAAGCGCTCAGGCAGCTTCTTCCTGCTCGGCTTCTTCGTTGTCGGCCTTGGCACCGCGCTTCGGACCCTTGTTGAGGTTCACCTCGATGAGGCGCACCGCTTCGGTTTCCGACATGCGGTTGACGGCCGCGATCTCGCGCGCCATGCGGTCGAGTGCCGCCTCATAAAGCTGGCGCTCGGAATAGGACTGCTCCGGCTGGTTGTCGGCGCGGTAGAGGTCGCGCACCACTTCCGAGATCGAGATCAGGTCGCCGGAATTGATCTTCGCATCATATTCCTGAGCGCGGCGCGACCACATGGTGCGCTTGACGCGGGCGCGGCCCTGCACGACCTTCAGCGCGCGATCGACATAATCCTCTTCCGACAGCTTGCGCATGCCGATGGAGGTCGCCTTGGCAACCGGAACCTTCAGACGCATCTTGTCCTTCTGGAAGTCGATGACGAACAGTTCCAGCTTGTGGCCCGCAACTTCCTGCTCGTCGATCGAGACGATCTGGCCGACGCCATGCGCCGGATAGACGATGTACTCGCCGGTCTTAAAACCGTGACGCGCTGCGCTGGACTTCTTCTGCGGGGTGATCGTTGCCATTACGCCATGAACTCCTTGGTGTGGTACCGGCATTCTGCCGGCCGAACTCGCGCGATCGGGTAACCGATCGTTAGCCGCACAACTACGAAACCACCGGAAAAGCCGAGGTCGGCAAGCCGCATAATTGCGACTGCCTGCCCCAGATCACTCTGGTCCGGATTGAGAAATTCACCTTTCAGTGATTTGGGGCGTTCGCGCCATAAATCGACGTTGTGTCACCGGCATGTTTGGTTGATGTAGCACAAAAAGTCGGAAGAATCAAGGTTTTGCTGCACGCGCGAAGGCCATGCGCCATCGCCGCCTGTCAAGGCAGTTAATGTGCGGTGCCTGTTACGCCGCGTCATGCCGATCAAATCGGCGTTGCCGCTACAGCGCCACGCGCCCGTTTTGGACGCGCACGGGACGCTGTGACACTTTTGATCTTGCGCATGATACGTTCGAAAAATCGATTCCGATTTTCGGAGTCAGGCGCTAGTCGCCCTGGCCGGGCTCGGGGGAGAAATACTTCTCGAACTTGCCGGCCTCGCCATCGAAGGATTTGGCGTCGGCCGGAGGCTCCTTCTTGGCGGTGATGTTGGGCCATTTATCGGCATATTCGGTGTTGATCTGCAGCCATTTGTCGAGCCCCGGCTCGGTGTCGGGCTTGATGGCGTCGGCCGGGCATTCCGGTTCGCAGACGCCACAGTCGATGCACTCGTCGGGATGGATGACGAGCATGTTCTCGCCCTCATAGAAACAGTCGACCGG
The DNA here is from genome assembly GCF_003997585.1 of Mesorhizobium sp. M5C.F.Cr.IN.023.01.1.1. Lineage (NCBI taxonomy): Bacteria > Pseudomonadati > Pseudomonadota > Alphaproteobacteria > Hyphomicrobiales > Phyllobacteriaceae > Mesorhizobium > Mesorhizobium sp. M5C.F.Cr.IN.023.01.1.1. The sequence goes on from NZ_RZSU01000008.1 coordinate 11,407, forward strand.
ACAGACCTCGATGCAGTCCATGTATTTGCATTTTATGCAATTATCGGTCACGACATAGGTCATCAGTCGGCTCCGGGACGTCCCGTTTTATCAGAGCGAGGTGCGTCCAATCGGACGCACAAAGCACGCTCTAACACTTTGAATTCACGCATCGTGTTGCCAAATGCGGTTAGGCTTTTTGGTGAGGTAACGTCTTTGCCCGCCGCTTGCAAGAGCAGCCATTGCGCGCGATACCGGCGTTTCCGGAATGGAATTCCAGACGGGCGATGTCGACGAAGGCCGGTTATGCGTCAGTCGTCGCCGAGCAGCCGGTCGGTCTCCCGGCGTTCCTTCTTGGTGGGGCGGCCGCTGCCGGCGTCGCGCAGTGCGGGAATCGCATCGGGAACGGCCTCGCCTTTTGGCACCGGCGGTGGCGACATATCCTCGTAGAGCAAGCGCGCTTCCTCTGCGGGGCCGCGCCGGCTTCCCGTGCCGAGCACCTTCCAGACGAAGATGCGCCGCTCGAGAGTGATGGTCAGGACGTCGCCGGCGCGGACCAGATCGGAGGCCTGCGCTGCTTTGTCGCGATTGATGCGGACGCGTCCGGCCACCACCAGCTTCGCTGCCAGCGAGCGCGATTTCACCGCACGCGAAAAGAACAGCCATTTGTCGATGCGCTGGCGGGCATCAGCGACCATCGGAGCGAGCGAACCTACTTCTTCAGCTGGTCGCGCAACGCGGCGAGCTTGGCGAAGGGGGAATCCGGGTCGAAGCGCACGGGACGCTCCTCGCGAGGCTTCGGCTGGAAAGCGGGCTTTCCACCGGGCGCGCCACCCTTGCCCTCCGGCCTACCGCCCTTCCAGTCAGGCCGGCTCTCACGACGATCGGGACGCTCGCCCTGCGGCTTGCCGTCGCGCCGCTCTCCCGTCTCGCCCTGGGGCTTGGGCTTGAATTTGCTACGGTCGAAGCGCGGCTTGCCGGCGCCGTCGCGGCGTCCTTCATGGGCGGGCCGGCTGCCTAGAGCGCCGGCCGGTTGTCCGCCGGTGGCATCTGCCGGTGCGTCGCCACGGCCATCGCGCGCGGCTTGCCCGTTGCGCGGGCGATTGTCCCTATCACGGGGCCGGTTGTCATGGTGGCGGTGGCGCGGGCGCTGGTCGAAGCGGCCCTGCCGCCACAACAGGATGGGTTTTGGTTCTTCGGCCTCTTTCTCGGCCTCTGGAGCGGCCTCGCCGGTGGCGGCTTCCGCCGCCGCGGCAGGTTCGGCCGACACTGCTTCCGTTGCAGGCGAGGCTTCGGAAGCCGGCTCCGCCGATGCGACTTCAACCTCGGCGGCTTCGAGTTCTGCCTCTGGTTGAGCCGCTGATACCGGAGGCGCTTCGGCTGCGGCTTCGGCTGCAGGCAGTTCTTCGGTGACTTCAGCCGGAGTTTCCAACTGAGCTTTCGCGACAGATTCTGCTTCGGTGGCGGGTTTCGCGGAAACTTCGGCTGCGGCCTCTGCCACGGCAGCCGCATCCGACTCCGAACTCTCGGCCGGCGCCTCGGCGGCTGCGTCCGCTATCGCGGCTTCGGCTGCCTTGGCCTGCTCGGCTTGTTCTTCCGCCGCCTGCTTGGCCGCGGCGGCTTCGCGAGCGGCATTGTCCTGTGCCTCGAGCCGCGCCCTCACCTCGACCGCCGGCTTCGGCTCCGCCCGGTAGCCGAGGCCTTTCAAAATCTCTTCCATGTCGTCGGCCGTGGCGCCGAGGATCGACATCATCGGCGGCGTCACCATGAAGGACTGACCGTCATAGGCGCCGTCGGGGCGCTGGCCGAGGCCCGGCTTCCAATTGGTTGCGGGCCGGATCAGGTCGGCCAGCCGTTCAAGGATGTCGACGCGCACCGCGCGACGGCCGAGATTTCGGTAGCCGGCCAGCTTATAGAAGGTCTTGTCGAACGTGGGATCGATGACCACCGAGGTGCGGCCGGAGGCCAGCGCGTGAACCACGTCGCCAAAACCGGGCTTCTCCTTGCCGTCGTTCCCCAGTGCCCACAACAGCGTCACCAGTCCGGCCGGGGCCGGTTTGATCAGCGCGGGCACGAAGACGTGGTAGGCGCCGAAGCGCACGCCGAGCCGGCGAAGGGCGGCGCGGCCTTCCTGGTCGAGCGACTTCATCTCCTCGGCGATGTCACGGCGGTTGATGAGGCCGAAATGCTCGACGAGCTGGAAGGCGATGCCGCGGCCGATGCCGGTGATCTGCTCGGCGTTCTTGAGGTCGACCAGCGGCTTCAGCAGGGATTCGATCTGGAAATTGACGAAGCGCTCGGCGCGGGCCGCGACCTTATCGCGGGCGGGTCCGGTGAGCTGCTCGTCGGCCAGCAGCACAAGGCGCGGCTTCAACGGCTCGTCGCCTGCGACCAGCGTGCCGATCGGGGCGCCGATCCAGCGCAGCGTGCCGTCGGAGCCGAGCGCGATGTCGCCGGTGGCCGAGGCGCCGAAGCGTTCGGCCCGTGCCTCGAATTCGGCTGCAAGCGCCTTCTGGGCTGCTGCACGCACCGCCTTGGCGTCCTCGCCGCCGGCGCTCTGGTCGGCGGTGAAGCGGAACCCCTGCAACTCGCCGACGTGATGGCCTTCGACGAGGACGGTTCCGGTTGGGCTGATTTCGGCTTCAGGCATGGTATTTTCTCTAAGGCGCCGCATGAGGACGGAAGTCCTGCGGTCTACGAAGCGTTTCGTCAACCGCTCATGCAGCGCATCCGACAATCTGTCTTCGATTTCGCGCGTCTTTTCCTGCCAGTGTGCCTGATCAGCCAGCCAACCCGGCCGGTTGGAAACGAAAGTCCAGGTGCGGATCTGGGCGATCCGGTGCGACAGCGTGTCGATGTCGCCCTCGGTGGTGTCGGCACGGCGCACCTGCTCGGCCATGTAATTCTCGTCGACATGGCCATGCCTGGCAAGGTCCATGTAGATCGAGGCGATCAGGTCGGCATGCTGGGCTGGCGCGATCTTCCTGTAGTCGGGAAGGGCGCAGGCCTCCCACAACAGCGCCACGCGCCTGGCGTCGGTGGCAAGCGCCCGAATGTCCTCGTCGCGGGACAGGTGCTCGAGCGCCTGCGCATCCACCGCCGGCAGCGCGCGCGTCAGGCCTTCAACCGGGGCGTTGGTCTCGATCGAGCGCTTCAGCGCGTCGAGGCTGGCGAAATCGAAACGCGCGGTGCGCCATTGCAGCACCTTCACCGGGTCGAAATCATGCGCTTCGATCTTCTTGACCAGTTCCTCGTCCAGCGGATCGACCTGGCCGGTGACGCCAAAAGTTCCGTCGCGCAAGTGCCGGCCGGCGCGGCCGGCGATCTGGCCGAGCTCGGCCGCCGTCAGATTGCGGTACTGGTAGCCGTCGAACTTGCGGTTCTGGGCGAAGGCGACATGATCGAGATCGAGGTTGAGGCCCATGCCGATCGCATCGGTGGCGATCAGATAATCGACATCACCCGATTGGAACAGCGCTACCTGCGCGTTGCGGGTGCGGGGCGATAGCGCGCCGAGCACGACGGCCGCACCGCCTTGCTGGCGGCGGATCAGTTCGGCGATGGCGTAGACCTCGTCGGCGGAAAAGGCGACGATCGCCGTGCGTCGCGGCAGGCGTGTGAGCTTCTTCGAGCCGGCATAGGCGAGATGCGACAGCCGTGGCCGCGTCACCACCGACACGCCCTTCAGCAGACGCTGGAGGATGCCGTGCATCGTGGCCGCACCCAGCAGCAGTGTCTCCTGGCGGCCGCGCAGATGCAGGATGCGGTCGGTGAAGATGTGGCCGCGCTCGAGATCGCCGGCCAGCTGGACCTCGTCGATGGCAACGAACGCGGCGTCGGTCTCGCGCGGCATGGCTTCCACCGTACAGACCGAATATCTGGCGCCGTCGGGCTGGATCTTCTCCTCGCCGGTGATGAGCGCCACCTTGTGGGCGCCGACCTTCTCGCAGACGCGTGTGTAAACCTCGCGGGCGAGCAGCCTGAGCGGCAGGCCGATAATGCCGCTTTCATGCGCCACCATGCGCTCGATGGCGAGATGGGTCTTACCGGTGTTGGTCGGCCCGAGCACGGCGGTCACGTCGCGGCCCGACAGGATCAGCGGTTCAGTGTGTTTCGGCTGGATGTTCATCGACCTGGAAATAAGGCTCTCTGCCTCGCGTTGTCGGGAGCGCGCCACATGCTGGCGCGTGTGACAAGCGACACATAGGGATTTCGGGCGCGAAGCGAAAGCGGAATGTTCCCGACGGCAGCTCGAAGCCTCCCCCTCAGCGTCGATAATCTGTTCCGATTAGACGTTGGCCGTTCCGATTTAACAGTTGGAACGAGTCTGGAACGAATCGGCTACGAATCGCTGACTCGCGCGGATTCAGGGTTTGTTCACGGCTACATCTGGATTTTTCGCCGGCGAGTCTCACCACATGCTGAATCGCCGAACTGGCCCGTTTCATGCAGCGCTGACGTCGCCGTTAACCTTTGCCGGTGAACGATCGACGCAGGTCGGCGTGGCGTCATCCAACATTTTGAAATTATTAATCTTTCCTCACGCGCCTTAACCATTTGGGGGTGTTTTCAGCTTTTTGTCGTTAACCTTCCGCTCAAAGCCGGAACGAAACGGCGACGAATCAGCGCTGGCGGAAGTTTCCCGGTTTGTTCACCCCAATATGTAGTGTCATGAACAGGTTTTCCACCGAGTATCCACAGGCGGGGAACAGGGTTTTGCACAGGCTGCGCGGCCGCCGTTAACTTTTGCGTGCCGCTTCGGCACAAGGTCGGCGTCGCGTCCATCGGTCGGCGCAGTCGCTGCACGAGGACCAGTGTTCCATGCAGAACGGATTGGTTCAAGACCCGTCCTCTCCCACGGCATAGCGCTGCAAAGTAGGGCCGACTTTCTGGATAATTTCGTCGTGGGAAAGGGCGACGACTGGCGGAAGCCGCAGCAGGTACCGGCACATCGCCAGACCCAGCAGTTGGCTCGAAACGAGCCCGGCCCGTCGACCCGCATCGGCGGGGTCAGAGACCGCCGCAATCACCGGCCTCACCTGGTTGCCAAATACGTCGCGCAATTTTTCCGCGGCGAATCCGTTCGACGTCGCCGAACGCAGCAGAATTGCCATGCCAGGACCGCTGGCCGGGCCTTCCCAGATTTCGAGAAAACGCCTGATCAGCGTTTCGCCGATGGTGTTTCGGTCGATCACCCGCAGTGCGGGCAATTGCAGATCGACGACCGCCGCCCTGGCGAACAGCTCGTCCTTGCTGCGGAAATAGCGGATCACCATGGCCGGATCGATCGAGGCATGCGCCGCGACGTCGCGGATTGAGGCGCCATCATAGCCGTGCTCGGCGAACAGGAGCCTCGCGGCCTCGAGGATTTGGGCGCGCGTGCGGTCCGACTTGCTGGGTTTCTTCGGCTGATTCTCGGTCATGAAATTCATATGCCAACGGCCGTTGACAAATGCAATGGGCTCGGCTAAAAAGTCAACAATCGTTGACAAATGGAGAGAGAAATGTTGCCCGAAACTACGGAAGTCCTGATAATCGGCGCCGGGCCGACCGGCATGGCGCTGTCCATCGTGCTGCACCAGGCCGGTGTCGATCATGTTTTGATCGACAGGCTGGCGCAGCAGCTTCAGACGTCGCGGGCTGGCGTCATCCACGCGCAGACGCTGGAAACGCTGGAGCCGCTCGGCGTCACGCAGCGGCTGAGCGAACTTGCCCTGAAGCTGCAGAATTTCGCCATCCGCGACCGCAATCGGGCGCTGCTCAAGCTCGATTTCAGCAAGCTTCCTTCAAAGCATCCCTATCTGATGATGCTGCCGCAGAACCTGACCGAGCAGGTGTTCGCCGAGCGGATCGCAGCCCTGGGCGGCGTGATTCATCGCACGGTCGAGGCCAAGGCGGTCGTTCAGGACGCTGACGGCGCACGCGTGACGGTGATCGAGAACGGCCGCGAGAAACCGATATCGGCACGCTACGTCGTTGGTGCCGACGGCATGCACAGCCTGGTGCGCAGGTCGAGCGGCATCGAGTTCGACGGCGCGGCCTATGGCGCTTCGTTCGTGCTCGCCGATGTTCGTCTCGACTGGCCGGTTGGGCCGACCGAAGTGTCGCTGTTCTTTGCACCGGCCGGGCTGGTGGTGGTGGCGCCGCTCCCGGACGGATCGTACCGGGTCGTCGCAACAATGGATGACGCACCGGAAAAGCCTGAGATCGCCGACATCCAGGCGCTGCTCGACAGCCGTGGACCGACCAAAAAAAGAGCCCGGGTGCTCGATCTGTCGTGGAGCTCGCGTTTTCGCGTCCATCACCGCTTGGTCCGCTCGTACCGCAAGGACCGGTTGTTTCTCATGGGTGATGCCGCGCACGTGCACAGCCCGGCGGGAGGGCAGGGCATGAACACCGGCATCATCGACGCGGTCGTGCTTGGCCAGTTGCTTGGCGACGTGGTGAACGGCGTGCGCCCGGAAGCGGAGCTCGACCTTTACGAAACGCTGCGGCGTCCGGCGGCCGAAGAGGTGCTTGAACTAGCGGGCACGATGACCGACATGGCGCTTACCCGCAGTCCGGTGGAGCGGTTCGTCCGCAATCTCGTGCTTTCGGTGCTGAACCTCAATTCATTCCTGAGACGTCGCATCGCCTTGAAACTGTCAGGCCTCAGCCGGGCGCCGCTTGCCCGCCTGCCGGCACCGTCGCGCGAGCCGGGCCCGATCGCCCGGACCAAGCCTGCAGCCGAACCAGGGCTGAAGCTTGTCGCCTAACAGCCGCAGCTACCCCAGCCTCGATCTTGGCCCTGTGGGCGTCGGGCCGGTGCATCAGTTATCGGCGAGGGGCACGACGCCTCAGGTGATGTACTGGCCGCCATTGGCGGAGATGGTCGAGCCGGTGATGAAACCGGCATCGTCGGAAGCGAGGAAGACGACGCAGCGTGCGATCTCTTCCGGCTCGCCGAGGCGGCCAACGGGGATCTGCGGGATGACGCGCTCGTTGAGCACCTTCTCATCCATCGCCCTGACCATCTCGGTGGCGATATAGCCGGGGCAGATGACATTGACGGTGATGCCGGCCCGCGCTCCTTCCTGGGCGAGCGCCTTGGTGAAGCCGATGTCGCCGGCCTTCGACGCCGAATAATTGACCTGGCCGGTCTGACCCTTCTGGCCGTTGATCGAGGAGATGGTGATGACGCGGCCGAACTTGCGGTCGCGCATGCCGCCCCACAGCGGGTGCGTCATGTTGAAGACGCCGGAAAGATTGGTGTCGACGACCTCTTTCCATTGCTCGCGCGTCATCTTGTGGAACATGGCGTCGCGGGTGATGCCGGCATTGTTGACCAGAACGGAAACCGGGCCGAGATCGGCCTCGATCTGCTTGATGCCGGCGGCGCAGGCATCGTAGTCGGCGACCGACCATTTGTAGACCGGGATGCCGGTCTCTGCCTTGAATTTCTGCGCCGCTTCGTCATTGCCGGCGTAGTTCGCGGCAACCTTATAGCCGGCGGTTTTCAGGCCGATCGAAATCGCGGCGCCAATACCGCGCGACCCACCGGTGACGAGTGCTACCTTTGTCATGATGTCCTCCCTTTTATTCGTGAGCGGCGGGCGCTGAACGCTCTAACGGCGATTGAGCCCCGTTCGCCACCGACTATTTCATGGCTTGCCTGGCACATGAACCCCGAAAATCAAAATCGATTTTCGGAAAGCTACAGCGCGCTTTGCGCGTCCCAAGGGACGCCCGGCGCTGTAGGCTGCCTTCACAGTGTTTCCACGCACATGGCAACGCCCATGCCGCCGCCGATGCACAGCGTGGCAAGGCCTTTCCTGGCACTTCTGCGGCGCATCTCGTAGACCAGCGTGTTGAAGATGCGGGCACCGGAGGCGCCGATCGGATGGCCGATGGCGATGGCGCCACCATTGACATTGACGATGGACGGATCCCAGCCCATGTCCTTGTTGACGGCGCAGGCCTGGGCGGCGAAGGCTTCGTTGGCCTCGACCAGGTCGAGATCGCCGACCGACCAGCCGGCCTTGGCCAGCGCCTTGCGCGAGGCGGGAATAGGCCCGGTGCCCATGATCTGCGGATCGACACCAGCGGTCGCCCAGGACACGATGCGCGCCAGCGGCGTGATGCCGCGCTTTGCGGCTTCCGCTTCGGTCATCAGCAGCACGGCGGCGGCGCCGTCATTGATGCCGGAAGCATTGGCGGCGGTCACGGTGCCGTCCTTATCGAAGGCCGGTCTTAGCTTGGTCATGGCGTCGATCGTGGCGCCGTGGCGGATGTACTCGTCCTGGTCGACAATGGTGTCGCCCTTCTTGCCCTTGACGGTGAAAGCCACGATCTCGTCCTTGAACTTGCCTGCCTTCTGCGCGGCCTCTGCCTTGTTCTGGGAGGCCAATGCGAGCCGGTCCTGGTCCTCGCGGGTAATCTGGAACTGGCGTGCGACGTTTTCGGCCGTGTTGCCCATGTGGTAGCCATTGAAGGCATCCCACAGCCCGTCCTTGATCATGGTGTCGATCATCTTGTAGTCGCCCATCTTGACGCCGGCACGCAGGTGTTGAGCGTGCGGGGCCAGCGACATCGATTCCTGCCCGCCGGCGACGATCACCTTGGCATCGCCGGCGGCGATCTGCTGCATACCGAGAGCAATAGCGCGCAGACCTGAGCCGCAAACCTGATTGAGGCCCCAGGCGGTGGTTTCCTTTGGCAGGCCGGCATTGATAGATGCCTGGCGGGCGGGGTTCTGGCCCTGAGCCGCGGTCAGCACCTGGCCGAGGATGACCTCGTCGACCTCTGCCGGCTCGACACCGGCACGAGACAGCAGTTCCTTGATGACCACGGCACCAAGCTCATGCGCCGGGGTGGCAGCAAAGGCGCCGTTGAAGGAACCGACGGGCGTGCGCGCCGCACTGGCGACAACGATGGCAGCGGACATGTTCTTCTCCAGACTTCGAGGTATCGAGGTTTTTGGTATCGTCAGGGGCTTTTCTTGCCCTTTCAATGATCCAAGTCAAACCGGAAATGGGCATGCCGGCCATGCGCCGCAAGCAGGTTGCGCTTCGTGGTGGAAACAGCCCGGCCATTGCTGCGCAGCATTTTTAGCCCGCTATGCAGCATTAATTGATCCCGCAGTGCACAAACCACTTGGAATTGCGACACTTTTGCGCATATCCTTGAAAAGGCGCAATCGTTACCGGCAGCTTACTCAAGTGCGCCGGTGTCCTGGGAGGATGCTGATGGCCGCGAAAGACGAACCGATTATCATCAAGAAATATGCCAATCGCCGCCTCTACAACACCGGCACAAGCACTTATGTGACGCTCGAGGACCTTGCCGAAATGGTCAAGAAGGGCGAGGAGTTCACCGTCCAGGACGCCAAGACCGGCGACGACATCACGCATCCGGTGCTGACCCAGATCATCTTTGAACTGGAGAACAAGGAGGGGCAGAACATGCTGCCGATTCCGTTCCTGCGCCAGTTGATCGCCTTTTACGGCGACCAGATGCAGATGATCGTGCCGAGCTTCCTCGAGCAGTCGATGATCGCCTTCTCAAAGGAACAGGAACGCTTCCGCGAGCAGATGAAGGGTGCGTTGGGCAAGTCGCCGCTGGACATGATGAAGATCGCCACGCCGATCAAGGCGCTGGAAGAGCAGACGCGCCGCAACATGGAGATGTTCCAGAATGCCATGCGCCTGTTCACGCCCTTCCCACCTGCAGCCTCGAATGGCTCTTCCGCAGCGCCAGCGGAGCCGGCCAGGAAAGAAACGTCGGATAAACCCGACGACCTTCAAGAGTTGAAGGAACAGATCGCCGCCATGCAGCGCAAGCTCGACACGATGTCGTGATCGCCGGCCGACTGAACCCGGCCGAAATCTCCCAACAGCAGTCCGTGGCAGAACATCTCCGCCTCGAATGAGGCTGGGGGCTCCGGCCACGCTATTTCGTCGTCACCGTCACCAGCGCGGTAACGGGTTTGCCGTCCACAAGAATGGGCTTGTGATGATCATCGGCAAGTAGGACGCCGATCACGTGCTTGCCGGCGGCATCCGGACAATGGCCGAAACGAGCCTTGATAAGATCGCCGCCAAAGTCGCTGTTCATGCTGTTGTACGGCTTGCCGGGGATGTTGCAGGTATCTCCGGCGGGATCGATCTTCATATGCACGTGGCCGCATTGGCTGACGCCGTCGCATTCACCCGCTGGCAGCAGCGTGAAGTTGGTCCTGACGACGACGCCTATCGCCTTCTCGGGATCATTACCGAGTTCGATGACCGAACCGGCCACCGGCCAGACGATTTCCAGAGTTGGCCGATCTTCGGCCTGGGCAGACCCGAGCGACAATAGGGAGAAAGCGAGGGCAGTCGTTGCGATGATGCGAAGCATGGTAACCTCCGTTGATGTTGTAATCACTGATTACATATGAATCGCTGGCGCGCAAGAAAATAATCGGTGATTACATTTCGGCCCCGTGCTAATGGGAGCGCATGACCAACACCACGGATTCCAGCGAAGCCGCCAACCCCAAGCGCTATCATCACGGCAATGTGGTCGAGGCCTTGATCGCGGCAACCGTGGAGATCATCGAGGAACGCGGAGCAGAGCATGTGTCTGTGCGCGAGACCGCAAAGCGTGCCGGCGTTTCGCCTGGCGCGCCATTTCGCCATTTTCGGTCGAAAACAGCACTGCTGACCGCAGTCGCCGAACAGGCGATGAACCGGCTGACCGAGGCCGTTGCCAATGCACAGTCCAAAGTCGACAGCGCGGATCCCATTGTGGCCTTTGAAGCAATCGGACAGGGCTATCTGGAATGGGCGATCAGCAATCCCACGCACTTCCAGATCATCAGTTCTCGAACGCTGATCGATTTCGATGCGTCGGATAGTCTTCGTGATCAGAATGAAGCCATTCGCCGGAAGATGATCGATCTGCTGACCCAAGCGCAACAGCAAGGTCGGCTCGCTCCGGACACCGACTTCGATCATCTGATGCTTGCCGCGCGCGCATTTGTCTACGGATTGGCACGCATGGCAATCGATGGTCATTTCCCGGAGTGGCATCCGTCCGAGCCGCCATCCCTCGCCGCGCGGAGAGCTCTCCACCTTTTCATGAGCCGGATGACGATTTCATCCAAAGCGCAATCTCAGGAGCACCCCGAAGTAGCTACCCGGGATCGCTGACAACTGTTTACACACTGTCCGTCAGGCCACAACTTCGAGTGAGGGTGTCCTCATTCATGACAAAAATTTCATGTCAGCGCCAATCCGTGCCGCTGTTCTTGCGCCACACGAGACATATATGCTGCACTGCAATATGCTTGCGTTAGCACCCCACTGAAGGATCTCGCCTTGCCCAGCAGAAAAACCGCCATCGTCACCGGTTCCACCTCGGGCATCGGGCTGGCCATCGCCCATGCGCTCGCAGCGGAAGGGTGCAACATCGTCGTCAATTCCTTTTCCGACACGGCCGACGACCAGGCCATCACCGATGCGATCGCCAAACATCACGGCGTGAAGACCGCCTACATCAAAGCAGACATGTCGAAGCCGGCCGAATGCCGGGCGCTGGTCGCAAAGGCAGCCAAGACCTTCGGCTCGGTCGACATCCTGGTCAACAATGCCGGCATCCAGCATGTCGCGTCGGTGGAAGAATTTCCGATCGAGAAGTGGGACGCGATCATCGCCATCAATCTGTCGTCGGCCTTCCACACCATCGCCGCCGCGATCCCGCTGATGAAGCAAGCCGGTGGCGGCAGGATCGTCAACATCGCCTCGGCCCACGGGCTGGTCGCCTCGCCGTTCAAGTCGGCCTATGTCTCGGCCAAGCACGGCATCATGGGGCTGACCAAGACCGTCGCCTTGGAACTGGCGCGCGACAAGATCACATGCAACGCCATCTGCCCCGGCTATGTGCTGACGCCGCTGGTCGAGGCGCAGATCCCCGACCAGATGAAGGCGAACAAGATGGACCGCGACACTGTGATCCGCGAGGTCATGCTCGAAAAGCAGCCGACCAAGGAATTCGTCACGGTCGAGCAAGTTGCCGCTGCCGCGGTGTTCCTGTGTTCGGATGCAGCAGCGCAGATCAACGGCACGCATATTTCGGTCGACGGCGGCTGGACCGCCTAGTGAATTTGCTGCGCGAAACAAATCTGGCCGACAAATCAAGGGCAACGCCATGACGACAAACGGCAAGGTGGAGGAGCCCAAGAAGATCAACGTCGCGCTGCAGGGCGGCGGCTCGCACGGCGCCTTCTCCTGGGGGGTGCTCGACCAGCTGCTGGAGGACGGACGGCTCGACATCGCGGCGGTTTCGGGCACCAGCGCCGGCGCGATGAACGCGGTGGCGCTGGCCGACGGCTTCGTCCGAGGCGGCGTCGAGGGGGCGCGGCAGAAGCTCGACGATTTCTGGCGCGCGGTGGCGCTGAAGGGCCGGTTCAGCCCGGTACAGCGCATGCCGTGGGACGTGGCCTGGGGCAACTGGTCGATCGAGAATACGCCGGGCTATCTCTTTTTCGACACCATGTCGCGGGTGTTCTCGCCCTATGTTGCCAACCCGCTGGGTCTCAACCCGCTGCGCGACGTGATCGAACAGGAGATCGATTTCGGCAATGTGCGCGCCTGCAAGTCGATGGAGCTCTTCATCTCCGCGACCAACGTCGAGACCGGGCAGTTGCGCGTCTTTTCGGATGGCGAGATCGATCTCGACACGGTGATGGCGTCGGCCTGCCTGCCGCAGCTGTTCCGCGCTGTCGAGATCAAGGGAGTGCCCTACTGGGATGGCGGCTATGGCGGCAATCCGGCGCTATTCCCGTTCTTCAAGACGGCTGCCACTGAGGACGTGCTGTTGGTGCAGATCAATCCGGTGGTCCGCGAGGGAACGCCGAAGAGCGCCAACGAAATCCAGAATCGTATCGACGAGATCACTTTCAATGCCGGGCTGCTGCGCGAATTCCGTTCGATCGCCTTCGTCAAGGAGCTGATCGCCGCCGGCCGGTTGCCGCACGGCGAATACCGCGACATCCGCATGCACCGCATCGATGCCGACGAGGCGTTCAAGGATCTGTCGGCATCGTCCAAGGTCAATGCCGAATGGGCGTTCCTGACCTATCTGCGCGACCTTGGCCGCACTGCCGCCAGCGATTGGCTGGAGGAGAATTACGACGCCGTCGGCAAACGGCCGACGCTTGATCTCTCAGGCGAGCTCGACGACGGCTTCAAGCCGATGCGTGGTCCGGCACCGGGCCGGCGGGTCAAGGAGTTCCTCGCGGCCCGCAAGAAGCCCGAGGCAGCGCGTCGCCAAGCCTGAGGCGTTTTGGATTGTCAGCTTTTTTGCAAGGCCAGATCGATCACCTTGATCAGCGCAGCCGCCGCCTGCCGTTGCTCGTCCGGATCGCTGATACGCATCTTCATGCCATCCAGCCCGTCGAGCAGCATGTCGGCGAGCAGTTTTACCGACAAGCCCCTGGCGGTCAGGTCGACGCCATTGCGTCCGGCTTCGCTCTGGATCGCTGCGGCGATAAGCTCGGCAAACCGGCCGCGCCAGCAGCCGATCAGATCGGCGAGGCTCGACTTCATGTCAAGGAGTTCGGCGCCATGCGGCGAGGCATTGACGGCCCGCGTCATCGAGATCAGTGCCTCGTCGATGGCCCGCATCGTGCGCTCGGCAAATGGTTCTTCGCCGGCGAGCGCCGTTTTCGCCTGCTCGAGCGAGCGGGAAAGCAGCATCAGCGCGATGGCGCGATAAATGTCGGTCTTATTCTTGAACTGGAGATAAAGCGCCGGCCGCGACATGTCGGCGGCACGCGCAATGTCGTCCATGGTGGTGCGAGCGAAACCATAGGCCAGAAACACCTTCAGCGCGCCCTCCAGAATGCGGGCGCGCTTGGGGTCGGTGGCGATGTCCTCGGACTCAATCATGCTGCAACCTTATCCTGCAAAAGCTCTGTTGACAAAATGACGTAATTTGTCAAGATGTATAGGACGAAATGGCCGACCGGCCTTTCGCCTTGGGCTGCGGACGACAACAAAGGGTATTCCCCATGCGCCTCACCGTCGACGGGCAGGCATTCGACATCAATGCCGATCCCGAAATGCCGCTGCTGTGGGCGCTGCGCGATCTCATGGGCAAGACCGGGCCGAAGTTCGGATGCGGCATTGCCGCCTGCGGCGCCTGCACGGTGCATGTCGATGGCCAGCCGGTGCGCTCCTGTTCATTGCCGGTCGGTGAGGTCACCGGCACGGTCACCACGATCGAAGGCATCGGCACCGAAGGCAGACTGCATCCGGTACAGCAGGCATGGCTGGAAGTGCAGGTCGCCCAATGCGGCTACTGCCAGGCGGGCCAGATCATGAGCGCGGTGGCGCTGCTCGACGAGGTTGCCGAGCCGACCGATGCCGACATCGACAATGCCATGGGCGGCAATCTCTGCCGCTGCGGCACCTACCCGAAGATCCGCGCGGCGATCAAACGAGCGGCCGTCCTCAAGACGGCGGGGATCTGACCATGGCCAGTCTCGGAAAGATCGCCCGCCGCACGTTTCTCATCGGCGCGGCTGCCATCGCGGGCGGTGTCGCCGTCGGCTACTATTACTACCGCAAACCCTATCCGAATCCGCTGGAAGGCGATCTCGCCGCTGACGAAGCGACCTTCAACCCCTATGTGAAGATCGGCGCCGACAACACGATCACCATCATCGCGCCGCGTGCCGAGATGGGCCAAGGCATCTCGACGACGCTTGCCGCCCTGGTTGCCGAAGAGCTCGATGTCGGGCTCGATCAGGTCAAGGTCGAGCACGGCCCGGCCTCCTACGCCTATTACAACTCAGCGATCCTGGAAGAGGGCGGTCCGTTCGCCTTCTTCGACGAAAGCATGACGGCGGAAATAGTGCGCGCCGGCATGGGCGTGGTCGGAAAATTCCTCGCCCTCCAAGGCACCGGCGGCTCGGCCTCGACGCGCGACGGTTTCGACAAGATGCGGCAGGCCGGCGCCGCTGCGCGGCAGATGCTGATTGCAGCGGCCGCGCAAAAGCTCGGTATAGCTGCTGCCGATCTGGAAACGGCCAATGGCTCGATCCTGCACAAGGCGTCGGGCAAGTCGCTGACCTATGGCGCGGTCGCCGCGACCGCTGCGACGATGGCGCCGCCCGCGGAAATCAGGCTCAAAGACAAAGCCGACTGGAAACTGCTCGGTAAACCGCAAAAACGCATCGACATGCCGGCCAAGGTCACCGGGGCGCCGATCTTCGGCATCGACGTGACCTTGCCGGACATGCTGTACGGCACGGTCAAGATGAGCCCGCGCTTCTGGGCCAAGCCGGTCAAGGCCGGTTTCTCAAAGGCTGAGAAAATGCCTGGCGTGATCAAGATCGTGCCGATCGACACGAATTACGGCCACGGCTTCGGCATCATCGCCGAAAACACCTGGGCGGCGTTCAAGGCGGCGGAGGCGATCGACACCGAATGGGCCGATCCCGAATATCCGCTGGATAGCGCCGGCATTTCAGAGGTGCTGAAGCAGGCGCTCGGCACAAAAGGGTCGGTGATGCGCGACGATGGCGATGTCGATACCGCCTTCGCCGACGCGCCGCGCGAAAAGATCGTCGAGGCTGACTATGCGGTGCCTTTTCTGGCACATGCGACGATGGAGCCGATGAACGCCACGGCGCGGTTGAAGGACGGCGTCCTAGACATCTGGTGCGGCAATCAGGCGCCGACCTTGGTGCGGCAGCTTTGCGCCAATGCTGTCGGCATCGAGCAGGACAAGGTCAGCGTCCACACCACCTTCATGGGCGGCGGCTTCGGCCGACGTGTCGAGGTGGATTATGCGCTCTGTGCCGCGCTGATGGCGAAAGAAACGGCAGGCCGGCCGATCAAGGTGATTTGGACGCGCGAGGAGGACATGCGCCACGACGCCTACCGGCCGGCTTCCGTCGGCAAATTCCAGGCGCGGCTTGGCAACGACGGCATGCCGGTTGCCGTCGACATGACAATCGCTTCGCCATCCCTGATAGCCAGCACCTTGCGCCGGCTGTTTCCCTCGATGTCGCCGCTCGGGCCCGACAAGTCCATCGTCGACGGTGCCCATAACCAGCCCTATACGATCCCGAACTACCGGGTGACCGGCGTCGCCGCACCCGTCTCGATCCCCGTTGGCTCGTGGCGATCGGTCGGCAGTTCGATCAACGGTTTCTTCCATGAAGGATTTCTGGACGAGATCGCAGTCGCCGGGAAAACCGACCCGGTCGATCTGCGCAAGAAGCTGATGGCTGCCTATCCGGCAGCGGTGAAGGTGGTCGAGAAGGTCGCCGAAATGGCGAAATGGGGCGAGACGCTGCCCGCCGGCAAGGCCAAGGGCATCGCGTTCACGCTGTCTTTCGGCAGTTGGGTCGGCGAGATCGTCCAGGTCGCCGACACGCCGTCCGGAATTCGCATTGAGAAGGGATGGATCGCCGCCGATGTCGGCACCGCACTCGATCCTGATATCATCGAGGCGCAACTCATCTCCGCCGCCATCTATGGCCTGTCGGCGGCGATGGGTCAGGAGATTACTTTCGCCGGCGGCATGGTCGAACAGTCGAATTTCCACGATTACGATGCGATGCGCATCCTCCAGTGCCCGGCGTTCGAAGTCGCCATCCTGGAGAATTTTCACAAGATGGGCGGCGTCGGCGAAGTCGGCACGCCGCCGGCGGCACCGGCACTCGCCAACGCCATCTTCGCACTGACAGGCAAGCGCATCCGGACACTGCCCTTGTCGAAGGAGGTGACCTTTGCATGAAATGTTCCCATCATGCTGACAGCTGCTGCCATGCTGTTTCGATGGCGCTTTCGCGCCGCAAAGGAAAGCCTGGCAACGGCACCCATGACGGTTGATGCAGCCAAGGGTTTGGCCGAGGAACGCGGTCTTTTCGTATCCGCGCTGCGCCGACTGCTATGTCGCAGATGGGCGGCTGCGCTGGTCCGCCGCGCCTCATGGCGGCGGGCGCATCCTGCCCAGCGAAGTATTACCCATCAACTTTTCTGACTATATTGCGGTGCAACTTTGATGTAGAAGCTCATTCGCCGATCACGGCAAGTTGAACACGGCCTTGCGCGCACCCATATCGGCGACGCGCCCGAGTTAGAAGACGCGGCCTGGCCGAACCCCGCGCACTGGAAAAACGACGATGCCGAAATACAGGTTTCACAAGCTTGCAGCCATTGTTGTGCTTGTCGGGTTCGCTGCATGGATGGTGACGGGCGAGTTCTCGTCCGTCGGCAGCGCGGCCGCCGACAACGAACCCAAGGCGGGGGAGGTCGAGCAGCCAAAAGCGGCTGACGCCGGCAAGGCCAAGCCCAGTGAGGCAGAACAGCCCAAGGCGCCCCTGCGCACCGTCGCGACCATAACTCCGCCCAGGCGTACCTATGCGCGCGCCATCCGGATTTCCGGACTGACCGAAGCCGACAAGCGCGCGGTCCTGGCGACGCGCGTCGCCGGCGTCATCGACAAGCTGCCGGTCAAGCAGGGACAGCGCGTCAAGACCGGCGACCTCGTGCTGATGCTGGCAGCCGAGGAAAAGCTTTCGGCGGTCAGCAACGCCAAGCAGCTTCTGGTTCAGCGTCAGGCCGAACTCGATGCGGCGTTGCGGTTGGCGAAAACCGGCAATCTGCCCAAACTGCAGCTCGACACGGCCCGCTCCAACCTGACGCTGGCCCAGTCGCAACTTGAAGCCGCGCAAGCCGAGCTTGACCGCAACGAAGTGAAGGCGCCCTTCGACGGCGTCATCGACCGAGTGCCGGTGGAGCTTGGCAGTTCCGTGATGCAGGGCGGCGAAGTGGCGACCATTCTGAGCCTCGATCCGGTGATCGCCCGCGGCGAGGTCAGCGAACGCGATCTCGGCTATCTGAAGATCGGCGACAAGGCGAATGTACGGTTGGTCAGCGGCCAGAATGTCGAGGGCACCGTGCGCTATATCAGCCGCGACGCCTCGTCCGCCACCCGCACCTTCCGCGTCGAGATCGCAATCCCCAACCCCGAGGGCACTATTCCGGCCGGGATGACCGCCGAGATCGCGCTGAGCGCCCAGCCGACCGACGCCGTCATTCTGCCGCGCTCCGTGGTGACGCTCGGCGACAAGGGCGACCTCGGCATCCGCGCCGTCGACAAAGACAACAAGGTCGTGTTTTTCCCGATCGACCTGGTCGACGACACGCCAACCGGCCTGGTGCTCGGCGGCATTCCTGCCGAAGCGCGCATCATCGTCGCCGGCCAGGAACTGGTGAAGGAAGGCGAAGTGGTCAAGCCGGTCGAAGCCGACCAGGCGACCATCCAGAAGCTGTTGGGCGAAGCGACGGCCGGGACGCAGTAATCATGGATATCGTCAAACTCGCGATCAACAATGCCCGGCTGACCATTTCGGTTCTGGTGTTCCTCATCCTTGCGGGTGCGGTCGCCTATCAGTCGACACCGAAGGAAGCGGAACCAGACGTTCCGATTCCGATGATGTATGTCAGCCTGATCTATCAGGGCATCTCGCCCGAGGATTCGGAACGCCTTCTGCTGCGGCCGATGGAAGCCAAGCTGAAAAGCCTCAAAGGTCTCAAGGAGATGCGTTCGGCCGCCTTCCAGGGCGGCGGCTATGTGCTGGTCGAATTCCAGCCGCAGACGGATCTGGCGACGGCCTTGCAGGACACACGCAGCAAGGTCCAGGACGGCAAGGCCGACCTGCCGCAGGCGGCCGAGGAGCCTGTGGTCACCGAAGTCAACATCTCCGAGTTCCCCGTTCTTGTGGTGACGCTGTCAGGCGAGGTGCCCGAGCGCATGCTGACAGCTGCGGCGCGCGAATTGCGCGACCGCATCGAGGAGGTGCCCGGCGTGCTGGAAGGCGCGCTGCAAGGTGCGCGCGACGATCTCGTCGAAGTCGTCATCGATCCGATGAAACTGTCTTCCTATGGGCTGCAGCTCGAGCAGCTGATCGGTGCGGTCGGCGATTCCAACAGCCTTGTCGCCGCCGGCAACATCGAAGGATCCGAGGGCAAATACGCGGTCAAGGTGCCGTCGCTGATCGAGACGCCGGAGGACGTGGCGGCGCTTCCGATCGTCGCCGGCCCCAATGCCGTGGTGCAGGCCAAGGATATCGCCACCGTACGCTCCACCTTCAAGGACGCCGAGACGGTGACCCGTCTCGACGGCAAGCCGGCGATCGCCATCGAGGTGAAGAAGCGCATCGGCTCCAACCTGATCGACACGATCGCCCAGGTGAGGGCCGTGTCCGATGCCTTCATAAAAACCATGCCGGAAGGTATGCACGTCACCTACACGCAGGACAAATCGGTCTTCGTCAACCAGTTGCTCGGCGATCTGCAGAATCACGTCATGATCGCCGTGATCCTGGTGTTCATCGTCATTCTCTACGCGCTCTCGGGCCGTGCATCGCTGCTGATCGGACTGGCCATTCCATCGTCCTTTCTGATCGGCATTCTGCTGTTGGCCATGATGGGCTACACGATCAACATGATCGTGCTGTTCAGCCTCATCCTGGCGGTCGGCATGCTCGTCGACGACGCCATCATCGTCACCGAATTCGCCGAGCGGCGCATGAGCGAAGGCATGCCTAAGGCAGAGGCTTTCGCCCTTGCCGCCAAACGCATGGCCGGTCCGGTCATCGCCGCGACGATGACGCGCATCGCCGCCTTCTCGCCGTTGCTGTTCTGGCCGGGCATCATCGGCGACTTCATGAAATACATGCCGATCACGCTGATCGTCACGCTCTCGGCCTCGATGCTTTATGCGCTGGTCTTTGCGCCGGCGCTGGGCGCCTTGTTCGCCAAGGCGCCCCCGCATCACGAGAATGACAACCGCGACGGCTGGTACATGGCCGTGGTCAAGCAGGCGGTGCGCTTTCCCATCACCGTGCTTCTGCTCACCGTCGGCCTTTTGATCGGTGTCGGCTTTGCCTATTCGAAATACGGCGCCGGCGTCGAGTTCTTCCCGAACGTCGAGCCTGACTACGGCCTGCTGTATGTGCACGCCCGCGGCAACCTTTCGCTCGCCGAAATGGATGCCGCCACGAAGACCGCCGAGAACCGACTTCTTGGCTGGCCAGGCGTGAAATCGGTCTATACCCGTGTCGGCAAGACGCAAGGCGGCGGCCAGGACATTCCTGAAGACGTGGTCGGCGTGATCAATTACGAGTTCATCGACTGGCGCGAGCGCAAATCGGCGAACACGATCCTGGACGAATTGCGCGGCGTCATGGCCGGCATTCCCGGCGTCGATGTCGAGGTTCGCGTGCCCGAGGCCGGCCCACCCACCGGCAAGCCGATCCAGATCAGGCTTTCGGCCGTCGACCCGAAAGGTCTCGATGACAAGGCGCGCGCCGTCGCCGCCCGCATTGCCAAGGTACCAGGCGTCATCGATATTTCAGACGGCCTGCCGCCACCCGGCGTCGACTGGGCGCTCGACGTCGATCGCGCCAAGGCGGCGCAATACGGCATCAGCCCGACCTCGGTCGGAACGGTGGTGCAACTGGTGACGAACGGGCTGAAGCTCAGTGAATACCGGCCAGCCGGTGCTGACGACGCCGTCGACATCAGGCTGCGCCTGCCCGAGGACCGGCGCACGCTGTCAACGCTCGACGACCTCAGGGTGCAGACTTCGCAAGGGTCGGTGCCGATCTCGAATTTCGTCGCGCGCAAGCCCGAGCCGACGGTTGGCATCCTCAACCGCATCGACGGCGCGCGCACCGTGGTCGTCCAGGCCAATGTCGCCGCCGGTGCGCAGGTCGCGGCCGTCCAGCAAGAGGTCACCCAGGCTGTCGCCGACATGGATCTCGGCAGCGGCATACGCTGGAAGCTTGCCGGCTCGAACGAGGACAGCGCCGAAGCCAGCGCTTTCCTGAGCAAAGCCTTCGGTGCGGCGATCTTCCTGATCTTTCTGGTGCTTCTGATGCAGTTCAACAAGTTCACCAGCGTCTGGCTGGTGCTGTCCTGCGTGGTCATGGCGACGGTCGGGGTGTTCCTGGGATTGCTGTTGACAGGAGAGGCGTTCGGCATCGTCATGTCGGGCATCGGCGTCATTGCGCTGGCCGGTGTGGTGGTGAACAACAACATCGTGCTGATCGATACCTATGACCGTCTGCGCGAAGAGGGCTGGGACAAGATGGACGCGGTTCTGCAGACCTGCCGCGAACGTGCCCGCCCGGTCGTGCTGACAGCGGTGTCGGCGATCCTCGGCGTGCTGCCGATCGCTTTCGGCCTCGGTCTCGAAATCTTCCATCACGAGACAACGATCAATGCGCCGTCGACACAATGGTGGATTTCACTGTCGTCGGCTATCGTCTTCGGCCTGTCCTTCGCCACCTTGCTGACGCTGGTGGTGACACCGTCGATGCTGATGGTGTTCACGCGTAGTAAGAACAGCCGCTTCTATGCATTCTTCCGTCGGGTGTTCCGGCGCGGCAAGACAGTCGGTGCGACTGTAGAGACCTCCGCAAGACAGGGCTCGCTTGACGAGCCGGCAATCGCCTTCCCGAAGGCCGCCGAATAGGCCAACTTTGCTTGGAGCGCCGCGCGTATTCTGAACGCGCAAAGAAAAGGCCGCCGGGAACAACCCAGCGGCCTTTTGCATTGTCCCGTCATGCAACACCTCAAAGCGGGGAGTTTCTCATGACGCTCAGCACCATTCTCGTCATCATTCTGATCCTCATTCTGATCGGCGCGGTGCCGGCATGGCCTCATTCGCGTTCCTGGGGTTATGGTCCCTCCGGCATCGTCGGCGTCATCCTGATCGTGCTGCTGGTGTTGCTGCTGATGGGCAGGATTTGACCCGGAGTTTGGTGCGCTCAACAAAGTACAGCGCTGCGCGCCTTTTGAGGGCGCAGCGCTGTAGCATTTGATTTTCTTTTGGTCCTTTCCGAGCCTTCGGTTCGGATCATCCCTTGGGTAGTGACCACTTTCCGTTTTCAGGCAGCTTTCGAAACGCCATCAATCGTGGCCACACCGATAGCATCGAGAGCTTCTGCCACCGCCCTATCCAGCGGCGTATGCGGGATTGTGCCGATGATGCCTTCCAGCCTTGCCGAGACCAGCTGGTGTGGCTCGAAGCGGAGATAGGACATCGAGACGAGCTCGCGCCACATCGCAACGAACGGGCTGCCAGCGCGCAGCACCCACCACGGCATCGACGTCAGTTTCAGCGTGCGCCCGAGCGCTTTTTCCGCGGCCGCCTTGATCTCGAGATCGGTAACGGCGTGGCCGGGGAAGTTCAGCGCTTCGTAGTCGCCGAGCTTGTCGAGATTCTCGGCTAGCCCGACGAACGCCTTGGCCAAGTCCGGAAGGTAGGCCCATTCATGCACGAGATCGACCGGCCCGGGAGCGGTATAGACGCCCTTGTCCATCTTGGCGGCGACGATCAGATCGAACCACGCTCCGCTGCCGGTGCCGCCGAAGAAATCGCCGGCCCGCAGCAGAATGGTGCGCACTCGACCCGCTTCGGCCTCGCGGCGAAAGAGGCCTTCCATGGCGACGCGGATGCGGCCCTTTTCGGTCGTCGGGTGGATCAGCGTGTCTTCGGTGATGACCGCCGGCATCGGCGAGCCGTAATTGTAAACGTTGCCCGGAGCGAGGTGCAATGCGTCGTTCGCCCGGCACGCGGCCATGACGTTCTCGGCCATCGGCAGGCACTTGCCCCAGTCGGTGTAGATCGGGTTGAGGCCGTTGAAGATGATGTCGACGTCTTCGGTGGAGCGGATAAGCGCTTCGCGATCGAGGCCGTCGCCGGCGACGGCGGTGGCGCCTGCCAGTTCTGCCGGGATCTTGCCGTTGCGGGTGATGGCGCGGACGTCATAGCCAGCGTCGATGAAGGCCTTGGCCACCACGCGGCCGAGCCGGCCATTGGCACCCAGAATTGCGATCTTGGTCATTTTTCGTCTCCGTGTTTGCGTTACGGTCACAATATGATCCGTCCGCAAACGAATGGAAATTGACTGAATTTGGGGACGCGATATTCAGTTTTGAATGGAAGTCGATTGGAACCTGATCAAGAGTTTCGTCACAGTGGCGGAAACCGGCAGCCTGTCCGCTGCCGCGCGCAAGCTGGCTGCAAGCCAGCCGACGCTCGGCCGCCATATCGCCGAGCTGGAGCAGGCGCTCGGCGTCACCCTGTTCCTGCGCGGGCGGCGCGGCTATGCGCTGACGGAAGCCGGCAGCACGCTCTACGAACGCGGCCGGGCAGTGAGCGAGCAGGCAAGCGCCTTTTCGCTATTGGCGCTGGGATCGGTCGAGGCGATCGAAGGCACGGTGCGCATTGCTGCCAGCGAGGTGATAGCTGCCTATGTCCTGCCCGAGATGACGGCGCGGCTGGGCGCCGAGGAACCCGGCATCGAGGTCGAGATCGTCGCGTCGAACCAGGTCGAGAATCTCTTGCGCCGCGATGCAGACATTGCCATCCGCATGGTCAAGCCGGCGCAGAACGAACTGGTGGCGCGTAAAGTGGTAGACATTCCCCTCCGCGCCTGCGCGGCAAAATCCTATCTCGACCGGCGAGGCCGTCCGCGCGAACCCGGCGATCTTGCCGGCCACGATCTGATAGGCTTCGACCGCAGCGATGAGATCATTCGCGGCTTTGCCCAGTCTGGTGTCCCGCTCACCCGCAATGCCTTCCGCTTCAGGACCGACAACCAAATCGTGCTTTGGGAGGCGGTGCGGGCGGGAAACGGCATCGGCTTCGGCCAGGAGCCGCTGGCCGATCGCGATCCGCTGGTGGAGGCAGTGCTGCCGGGCCTCGCGCTGCCGACGCTGCCGGTATGGCTGGCCATGCACCGGGACGTGCGCACCAGCGTGCGCATCCGCCGTGTCGCGGATTTCCTCTATGAGGAGTTGAAGCGCTATTCGGCTGGTGCTGCGTCGGGCGCGAATTCGGCGCGGTGAGCGAGCCCGGCCATCAAAAATACGACGACCAGCAGTCCCGATAAAGCCACGAAGATTGGACCGAAGCTTGAATGCTCGGCGATGAAGCCGATTGCCGACGGCGCCACCAGAATGCCGGAATAGCCCATGGTGGTGACGACGCTCATGCCGGTGCCGGACGACATGCCTTCTTGGTTGCCGCCGGCCGAAAACAGGATCGGCACCATATTGGCGATGCCGAAGCCGCAAAAGGCAAAGGCTGAGATGGCGAGCCAGGGCGAGGGCGCCAGCCCGGCCACCAGCATGCCGGCGGCGGCGACAAGCGCCGAGACGCGAAGCGTCGTCACGGCGCCGAAACGGTTGCGGACTCCGTCGCCAGCGAAACGCATGACCGCCATGACGCCGGAAAAAGCGGCGTAGGCCAAACCCGCTATGGCAAGGTCGGTGCCGAGTTCCTGTTGCAGGTAAAGCGCCGCCCAGTCGAGCACCGCACCCTCGGAGATCATCGTCAGCAGTGCCATCAGTCCGACCAGATAGACCAGCGGATTTCCAGGCAGCGCGAATTTGTGATGGTCGGTCACCTGAGGCCTATCCTCGGCAATCAGGTAGCGGACTGCCACTGCAATCACGGCGAAAGCGAGAGCCGTCACGACCATCGCATGGGCGAGATGACCGTAGTTCTGGATGGCGAAGCCGCCGAGAGCGCCGCCGGCGAAACCGCCAAGGCTCCAGAAGCCGTGCGAGGACGACATGATGGCGCGGGACAACCGCCGTTCCACCACGACCGCATTGGCGTTCATAGCGACATCCATGCCGCCGATCGAACCGCCGAAGATGAACATGGCTATGGCCGCCAGCGGCACGTTGGGGGCAAGCGCCACAACCAGCAGGCCGAAGCTGCCGATGAGACCGAACCAGCGCAGCACGGTGCGCGAACCATGCCTGGAGATCAGGTGGCCGCACCAGGTCATGGCTGTGACCGCGCCGGCGCCGAACAGCAAGATCAGCAGGCCAAGCGTAAATTTGCTGATATCCAGCCGGGTTAGGACCACCGGGATCTGCGGCGCCCAGGCGCCGGTCAGAAAACCATTGGCGAGGAAGATGGCCGCCACGGCCCATCGTCCACGAATGGCGGTCTGCATGATTCTTAGCGAGTCCATCGTGATAGAATCCGGTGCCAAAATAGCTTCGCGCGGCAAATTAGATCGATTCAATCTTCAGTCAAGCGCTCGTTCTTGAAAGTGCTTGGGCCAAGCGACTCGCTTGAACTCGGTTGGTGAGAGCCGATCGGGTTAGTGATCCCTGGGGCCTCTTGCCTCGAACTCCGCCTTCTTGGCATCGGAGGCATCAGTCTGGTTGAGCGCCTGCCATTCGGCATAGGGCATGCCGTAGATGATCTCGCGCGACTGGTCCTTGCTGAGATCGACGCCCTCGGCCTCCGCGGCGTCGCGATACCAGTTGGAGAGACAGTTGCGGCAGAAGCCGGCGAGGTTCATCAGGTCGATGTTCTGCACGTCCGTGCGTTCGCGCAGATGCGCGACCAGCCGGCGGAAGGCGGCGGCTTCGAAATCGCGTTTTTGCTCGTCGCTGAGTTCCGTCATCGAAGCCTCCTTACTGCAGCCCGGTGCGCGAGCCGAATCGATTGACGTGATGTATATCGGGACGGCGGTTGATCGCGTCAACGATAGGCGCCAGCCGTTCGGCCCAGGCGACCGCATCCTTCCGACCGGCGATCAGGTCCTGACGGATTTCGATCAGCGCATGGGCAAAGCCGTTGACTATGGCATGCCTGAACATGGTGTCGCCACGCAATGCGCCGTCATAGGGCTCGTTGTCGCCAACGATAAGGCTTTTGTCCTCGGCAAGCATTTCGATCAGCGGTCGCGCCACCCGGTCGTCGCGATCCCACAAGACACCAACATGCCAAGGGCGCACGAGCCCCTGCATGAACGGGGTGAAGGAATGTACCGAAAAGATGAAGGGCGCACTTGCGGAAGCCTGTGCCACCGAGGCGACCATAGCGCCGACCGCATCGTGATAGGGCCGATAGAAGCGGTCGAGCCGCCTTTCACGTTCTCTCAACGCAAGTGGATAATTTCCCGAAATGACGGTGCCGTCATAGAGTTGGCGGATCAGCGTCGGATCGTCCTCGCCGCGATTGGGATCGATCAGAAGTCGCGAAAAATTGGCGAGTACCGCCGGCACGCCGAGCAAAGCTGCCAGTTCGCGCGTCACCGTCTCGACACCGATGTCGTAGGCGATATGGCGATCGAATTCCGCCGCCGGCAAGCCGAGGCTGCCATACTCTTCCGGCAAGTCGCGGCGGGCGTGATCGGCCAAAAGCACGATGCCTCGCTTGCGGTCGCCCTCGACGATGTCGAAAGGTGCGAAAACTGTGGATCGGGTCATCGGCGGAAAATGGTCTGTTCGCTGGCTTCCGGGGAGGATGGTATCGTCATTCCACGAAGGGGATCATTACGCAATGCCGTCGTTTGGCCACGGTTTCTGCGGAAATCTGGCGGAAGGCGACAGATCGTGCGCCGAAGCCTTTCTAAATCGATTGGAATTGAGCAAAAGGGCGCGTTGACATGCGCCCGGACTTTTCCGAAAAGGGGCGTTGAGAGATGCGAATGTGGTTCTTAAGGGATTTCAGGATGGGTTCCGCCGGCAGGCCGCGCGTGCGCTATGCCTTCGCCATGCCGCTCCTCACCCTTGCTGTGGGCCTCGCCGCGATGGTTGCGGCCTCGCCGGCGCGCGCCGATTTCCGTGTCTGCAACGCCACGCAGAACCTGGTCGGCGTCGGCATCGGCTATCGCGCCAAGGCTGGCTGGATCACCGAAGGCTGGTGGCACATCGAGGGATCGAGCTGCAAGACGCTAATCGAAGGGCCGCTGTCATCAAGATTTTACTATCTTTATGCAGAAGACGCCGAGCGCGGCGGGCGCTGGGATGGCCCGATCAACATGTGCGTGGCCGAAAAAGAGTTCAAGATCGCCGGCGTTACCGATTGCGTCGCCCGGGGCTTCCAGCGCGCCGGATTCCAGGAATATGACACGGGCGAGCAGGCAAGCTGGATGGTCCAGCTGACCGATGACCCCGCAACGGGGGGCGTTCCAGCCGCCCCGGGAACAAACAGTCAATGAGACGCAGCCGCAAGGTCAAGATACTCGCCACTATCGGTCCGGCCTCCTCCTCCGAGGACATGCTGAAGAGGCTCTTCGAAGCCGGCGCCGACGTGTTTCGCATCAATATGAGCCACACCGATCATGAATTGATGCGCACACTTGTCGGTCGCATCCGCACCGTCGAGAAAGCGGTCGGCAGGCCGATCGGCATTCTCGCCGATCTGCAGGGGCCCAAGCTGCGGGTCGGCAAGTTTGCCAACGGCAAAGAGACGCTGACACTCGGCCAGACCTTCACGCTCGACGACAATCCCGAGCCCGGCAATTCGACCAGGGTCTATCTGCCCCACCCGGAAATCCTGAGATCGGTCGAGGCCGGTCACCGCCTTTTGGTCGACGACGGCAAGCTCGAGCTGAAGGCGGTGAAGAGCGACGGCAAGGCGATCGTCTGCACTGTCGTCGCCGGCACCAGCATCTCCGACAAGAAGGGCGTCAGCCTGCCCGACACCGATCTGCCGGTCGGCGCGCTGACCGAAAAGGACCGCAGGGATCTCGACGCGGTGCTGGCCACCGGCGTCGACTGGGTGGCGCTGTCATTCGTCCAGCGTCCGGAGGATTTGGCCGAAGCGCGCAAGATCGCGCGCGGCCGGGCGCTCATCATGGCCAAGATCGAAAAGCCTCAGGCCGTCGCTCGGCTGGCCGAGATCATCGAACTTTCGGATGCCTTGATGGTTGCCCGCGGCGATCTCGGCGTCGAAATGCCTCTCGAAGCCGTGCCCGGCATCCAGAAGCAGATCACCCGCGCCGCGCGCCGCGCCGGCAAGCCCGTGGTGATCGCCACGCAGATGCTGGAATCCATGATTACCGCGCCGGTGCCGACCCGCGCCGAGGTGTCGGACGTCTCGATCGCCGTGTTCGAAGGCGCCGACGCTATCATGCTCTCGGCCGAGTCCGCGGCCGGCGCCTACCCGGTCGAGGCAGTGGCGATGATGAACCGCATCGCCAGCAAGGTCGAAATCGACCCGACCTATGCCGGCATCATCAATGCGCAGCGCTCGGAGCCGGAAGCGACCGGCGCCGACGCCATCTCGCTCGCCGCCCGCGAAATCGCCGAGACGCTGAAACTGTCGGCGATCATCAGCTATACGGCGTCGGGCACGACCGGCCTGCGCGCCGCGCGCGAGCGGCCGCAGGTGCCGATCGTCGCGCTGTCGCCGATCGTCAACACGGCGCGGCGGCTGTCGCTTCTGTGGGGTACGCATTGCGTCGTCTCGCCCGACGCCATCGACCTCGACGACATGGTCGACCGCGCCTGCCGCATCGCTTTGGACGAGGGGTTCGGCAAGCCGGGCGATCGGGTCATCATCACGGCCGGCGTGCCGCTGAGGACGCCGGGCTCCACCAACATGCTGCGCATCGCCTATGTCGGGTCGGATGTGCAGGCCAGAGGTTAATGCAAGTGGCCCAAAAATGCGCAGCGATCTTGGGATGACAACAAACATCCAAAGCGCGTCGCATGAATCTCTTCAAACGCGACGGGCTTTAAGCCGCTCACCGGCGAATTCACCAAGCTGACGCCTTGCCTCTATGGGACCATGAGCGCAGCGACTTTCTGGCCCGGACCGAATTAAGTCGGTGAGGCGACGGCGAGCACGATCGAGATTATCAGCAAGAGCGGCCCCATCCATTTGAAATGGCTGGGAAGGCGTGCCAACCAGGCCCGTTGTCCAGCCTGGGATTGGTTTGGCATCTGGAGAAACCCGTAGCCGATGCCTGACATCCATAGGCCGACGCAAAACATTATGAATTCGTCGATGTAAGCTGCAATCATGATTGCCTAACCCCCTGACCCCCAGACAGGAAACCACACTTGGCGCTCACGGGCAAGCAGTGCCGAGACAGGTAAAAGCAACGAGATTGCTGGATTCACTGACCGGATGGGCGGCGTGAATATGTCGGAGCTTGGGTAGCCCGAGCGGCACCATCTGCACATAGCCCCGACGTATTTGAGCTTGAAGTCAGTTGAGGTAGTCTTTTCGGGCAAAAGAGGAGGTGATCCAATGTGGACTCGCACCGATCTTCTGAAGCTCCTCGGCATCGAACACCCGATAATCCAAGCGCCGATGAGCAGCATCACCACGCCGGAACTCGCGGCGGCAGTCAGCAATGCCGGGGGGCTTGGCTCGCTTGGATGTGGCATTCTGCCAGGGGCGGCCATTCGGGAGCAGCTCACGGCGACACAGCGCGCTACCAATCGGCCGATCAATGTGAACTTCTTTGCGCATCCGGTGCCAGCCCATGGTGATGAGGCGGCCCAACACATGCGCAATCGCCTTCACGGCTACTACGACGAGGTCGGCCTCGGGCCCGTGCCCCAACCGTGCGAGCCCTTTCCCAGCTTCGACGAAGAGCGCCTAGACATTGTGCTTGAGCTACGCCCAAAGGTGGTCAGCTTCCATTTTGGCCTGCCCGACACCAAAATTGTGCAGCAGCTGAAAGAGGCCGGCTGTGTTCTCTTGTGCTCGGCCACCACTGTCTCGGAAGCGCGGCAAATTGAGGCAGCGGGGGTGAACGCTATCATCGCTCAGGGATACGAGGCGGGTGGCCATCGCGGCACATTCACCGGTGATCCCGCTATCGGCACAGTCGGCACGATGGCGCTGGTGCCGCAGATCGTTGATGCCGTGCGCGTGCCTGTCATTGCAGCCGGCGGTATCTTCGACGGTCGCGGCATTGCTGCCAGCTTTGCACTAGGTGCATCTGGTGTGCAGATCGGCACGGCCTTCCTGGCTTGCCCCGAGGCCAATGTGCAGCCAGTCTATCGCGCCGGGTTGCGCGCAGCCTCTGACGAGAGCACGTCGGTCACTCGTTGCTTCACTGGTCGCCCGGCGCGCGTGGTCCGTAACCGGTTTGTGTTGGAGATGGCTGGCGAGGAAGATGCCGCACTGGAGTTTCCGTTGCAGGCGAGCCTGGCATTGCCGCTTTCGATGGCAGTGGATGAAAGCAGGCGGGCTGATTTCCTGCCCATCTGGGCCGGGCAGGGCGTTGCGAAATTGCGGGAGATGACGGCAACTGCCCTTGTGGAGAAACTCGTCGCGGAAGCTGGTTCATGACACCACCGACGATGCCATCGGCCGAGAGACATCGGCAGGAGAAAACCGGGTATGCGCCCGTGAACTGGGACTGACGCGACAGTCTCACCAGAGTTTCAGCCTTGCGGCCCGGCCTCCCGGCATCAGATCCCTTCGCCGGCAAGTTCTTCCGAAAGCGTGCCGACCTGATCCTGCGCGCTGCGCATCATCGGGTAGATACTGAGCACGCGCTGCCACGCTTCCAGCGCCGACTGCTTGTGGCCGGTCACGGCCATGATCTGCGCCAGGCCGGACAGTGCCCCGAAATGGCGCGGCTCGAGCTGCAGCGTGCGGTCGATGTCTGCCATCGATTTTCCAAAGTTATTCATCATGAAATGTACGGTGGCGCGCCGGTTCCAGCCTTCCGCATAGGCCGGTTGCAAGGTCACCACCTGGTCGAGGAAGTCGAGCGCCACGTCGAACTTTTTTTCTTCGGCCGCCTTCTGCGACCATTGCATCATCAGGTCGATCGAGGCGCTGCCGGATTGCGACCACTCATGCGATATGCGCGCGGCGATGCGCTCGGCAGCCTTTTCATTGCGCTCGCGCTTCAGGTCGACAAACAACTGGTCGAGCCTTGCCTCCCTGGTCGTGGCAATCGGAGGGGCGACCGCATCGTCCGCTTGAGCCGGAAGCGAGGCGGAACCGAAAAGAAAAAGCGCCGCGAAGAATGCAAAGAGAATCCGCATGATCCGGAATCTAACCCCGGACAGCAGATCGTCAAACTGAATTTAGCGTGAAAGGGCCGCCAGGCCGGCAAATCATGCAAGCGCGGAGGCACGCGCCCCCACGCGAAAAGACTCAGCCCTGGCGCGCCTTGTAGCGCGGAGCGGTCTTGTTGATGATGTACACGCGGCCCTTGCGGCGAACCAGCTGGTTGTCGCGGTGACGCGCCTTGAGCGCCTTGAGCGAATTCTTGATCTTCATGGTCTTGCCCGTCGGTCTGGGCCCAGTCTTGGGCCGAATTATTAAGGCGCGCTCGGAAAGCGCGCCTCTGAACTTGTGCGTGGCTCATAAACGAGGAGCCTTGCCCGTGTCAACCGCAGCATGTGGCGAGTTTGAGTTTCCGCCCTATCGAAGGCATTAAAGCAGCGCCGTCCAATAGCCTCAAACGTGACGGCTCATTCGCGTAAAATGGCCCATCTTGCGGCCGGGACGCGCTTCGGCCTTGCCGTAGAGATGCAGCATCAGATCGGGCTCGGCGAGCAGGGCCGGGACGCGCAGGACATCGTCGCCGATCAGGTTCTCCATGACGCAGTCGAGATGGCGGCCGGGATTTCCCAGCGGCAGGCCGGCGACGGCGCGAATGTGCTGCTCGAACTGCGAGACAATGCAGGCGGCTTCCGTCCAGTGGCCGGAATTGTGAACGCGCGGCGCGATCTCATTGGCCAGCAGCGCGCCGTCGGCAAGGACAAAGAACTCGATACCGATGACGCCGACATAATCGAGCGCCGCAAGTATTTTTGCCGCCGCCGCCTGCGCTGCAGCGGCGGTTTCGGACACTATCCTGGCCGGCAGGGTCGAGCTGTGCAGGATGCCGTCACGGTGGACGTTTTCTGCCGGATCGTAGGCGGCGAGCGAACCGTCCATGCCGCGCGCCGCGATCACCGAAATCTCGCGTTCGAAGCCGACGAAGGATTCGAGGATCAACGGCACGTTGCCCATCGACTCGCAGGTGCCGGCAAAGCCGCCCGTTTCCATGTTGCGGAACACGCGCTGGCCCTTGCCGTCATAGCCCATGCGCCGCGTCTTCAAAACGCCGCTGCCGTCGAACTTTTTCAGCGCCGCCGTCAACTCGTCGTCATTGTCGACGGAACAGAAATCTGCCGTTGGAATGCCGATGCCGTTGAGGAATTTCTTCTCTGCCACCCGGTCCTGCGCCACTTCCAGTGCGCGTGCCGGCGGATAGACCGGGACCGTGACGGCAAGCGCGTTGGCGGCCATGACCGGCACGTTCTCGAACTCATAGGTGACGACGGCGCTGACTGTCGCCAGTTCGGCGAGCGCAGCCGTGTCGTCATAGGCGGCGGCAATCTGCCGGTTGGCGACCTGTGCCGCCGGGCAATCCGGCTGCGGCTCCAGCACGACGGTACGATAGCCGAGGCGGGCGGCGGCCATGGCCAGCATGCGGCCGAGCTGGCCACCACCGATGATGCCGATGGTCGATCCGGCGGGCAGGCTCATGGCGCATCCGTGGGCTCGGCGGCGACCCTGGCGGTCTGGGCGGCGCGCCAGGCCTCGAGCCGGGCAGCGAGCTTTTCGTCGGTCAGCGCCAGCACCGCCGCAGCCAGAAGGGCGGCATTGGTGGCGCCCGCCTTGCCGATGGCTAGCGTACCGACCGGAATGCCGGCCGGCATCTGTACGATGGAGAGCAGCGAGTCCTGTCCGGAAAGTGCCTTCGATTCCACCGGCACGCCAAAAACGGGGAGCGGCGTCATTGCCGCCGTCATTCCCGGCAGGTGCGCTGCACCGCCGGCGCCGGCGATGATCACCCGAAAACCGGCGGCCTTGGCGCCCTTGGCAAAGTCATAGAGCCGGTCGGGAGTGCGATGAGCCGAAACGATCAGCCGCTTGTGCGGGATGCCCAGTGCCTCCAGCGTTTCGGCGGCGTGGCGCATCGTCGCCCAGTCGGACTGGCTGCCCATGATGATGGCGACGTCGGCGCGGTGATCGTCCAAGCTTCTGCTCCCGGCGGCAAAGGCGCGCATTAGCGGAATTCGGGATCGACGGCAAGGATACCATGCCTCGGCGCAGCATTCAGGCGCATGGCGCCATGTTACCTAATCCGGCCAGCGCAAGGCGCCGGCGCTATCCTTGCGAGCCGACTTCATGGCATCGGCAGGACGGTCACTTGCGCTCAACACTGCCCGCAGGCGCTCGGCGACGATCTCCGCCTCGCCAGGATGAAGGTTGCAAGGGTCGAGGAAGAAGTGACCGCGCTCGACCTCGTGGTTGCGGACGATAATGGGAGGCGAACCTGCCGCCAGCGCCGAGGCAAGGCCGGCGGCGGTGAACCTGCTTTCGGGCGTAACAAACACCTGCAGGCGTTCGAGCGGATTGCCGGTCGGATCGGGAATGACATGCGCGGCGATACCGGGCAGCCCTTGCAATGCGTCTCTCCACAGATGCAAAGCCACTTCTTCCCGCTTGCGGATACCGGCATGGTCGCGCCGCTCCCAGGCCTCCAGGGCGGCCATGGTGCCGGCGATGCTTTCCTTGCCGATTTTCATCGCCCGAGCAACGCCACGATTCTGCAGATAGGCGGCCCGCACCAGATCCTTGCGCCCGGTGACGATGCCGCTTGTCGGTCCGCTGAGGAATTTGTGCCCGCTATAGACGACGATGTCGGCGCCGCGTGCGAGAAAGGCGCGCAAATCGTATTCGGAGGCGGCGTCAACGATCACCGGGACGCCCCTGGCATGGCAGATTTCACAGAATTCCTCGAGCGAAAGCATGCCGTATTGCACGGTGTGATGCGCAACGACATAGAGGCCTGCCGCGGTACGGTCGGAGATCGCCTCGCGCACATGATAGTCCTGCGTCACGCTGACCGTGCCGGCCGGTACGGTCCTGGCCCCGGCAAGCCGGATCGACTGGTCGATCGGCGCGCCGTAGTTGACGATGTGACCGAGCTGGACAATGACCTCGGACTTGAGGCCCTCCGTGTCGTCCGGCAGCCGCTCGATCGCGAGTAGGTTGGTGCCGGTCATCGTGCCGGCAATCGCCATGGTGATGCCGCTGGCGCAGCAAGCCGTGACGAAGCCGGCCTCGCCTCCTGTGAGGCGCGCGACGACCGTGCTTGCGGCGCGTTGCAGGTCGTCCATCTCCACCCACTGCGACGCGATCTCCGACATCGCGGCGATCGCTTCCGGGACGATGATCGAGGCGCCGAGCGCTGTCATCGTGCCGGAAACGTTGATGATCGGGCGGAGGCCGAGCCGTTCGCGAATTGTCGTGTTGGAGCCGTTTGCCGAATAGGTTTTCATTTTTGCGGATCCCATTTGGTAGACATCAGGCGGCGATCTCGACCACCGCCTCGATTTCGACAGTGATGTTGCCCGGCAATGAGCCGACACCGATCGCCGAGCGGGCGTGCCCGCCGATATTATCAAAGACAGCGGCGAAAAGATCGGAGCAGCCGTTGACCACTTTCGGATGGTCACTGAAGGTCGGGATCGCGTTGACGAAGCCAAGCAGCTTGACGACGCGCACGACGCGGCCGAGGTCGCCTGCCGCGGCGTGCATGACGGCGAGCAGGTTCAGCCCGGTGAGACGGGCATGCTTATAGGCCTCTTCAACAGTGACGTCCTCGCCCACCTTGCCGGTGCAAAGCGTGCCGTCGGCGCGCAACGGGCCCTGGCCGGAGAGGAAGATCAGCCGTCCGCTTTCGGCGTGGGTGACGAAGTTGGCGATCGGCGCCGGCGGCTCGGGCAGCGTCAGGCCCAATTCGGCGAGCCGGATGTAAGGCGTCATGAAAAAGGCTCCTTGCGACAGCTTTCGCCGTCCATGTCAGAAATGCGAGGCACGAAACCGCGCCAGGAAACTGCGGAGACGCTCATTATCGATCTCCGCGCCCAGAATCTCGGCAGGCGGGCCTGCGGCGCTGACGCCGCCATCCGCCATGAAGACGATGCGGCTCGAGGCGTCGCGCGCAAAGGCCATCTCGTGCGTGACCATCACCATCGTCATGCCGTCCTCAGCCAGGCTGCGCACGACCTCGAGCACCTCGCCGACTAGTTCCGGGTCGAGCGCGGATGTTATCTCGTCGAGAAGCAGGATTTTCGGCTCCATCGCCACCGCCCGGGCGATGCCGACACGCTGCTGCTGGCCGCCGGAAAGCTCGGCCGGCAGGCTGTCGGCCTTGTGGGCGAGGCCGACCCGGCCGAGCCAGTGCTCGGCAATGGCACGTGCTTCGGTACTGCTCTTGCCGCGCACCTTGCGCAGGCCAAGCATGATGTTGCCAGCCGCCGTCAGATGCGGAAACAGGTTGAAACTCTGGAACACCATTCCGGTTTCGGCGCGCATCTTCGCCAGGTCGCGCTCGCTGCGGCGCTGGCGTGTTCCTGTGTCGCGGAAGCCGACCTCCTTGCCGTCGATGCGGATGGAGCCCCTGTCGTAGCTCTCCAGGAAGTTGACGCAGCGCAGCAGCGTGGTCTTGCCGCTGCCGGAAGGTCCGATGACAGTCACCACCTCGCCGCGTGTCACCTGCAGGCTGACGGAGCGCAGGACCTCGACGGATCCAAAGGATTTGGAAACGTCGGAGATGTCGAGAAGCGCCGGATTGGCGGGCGGGGCGATGGACATCTTGCTATTCCCGAATAAAGGAGAAACGCCGCTCCAACCGTCGGCTGGCCAGGGAGAGGGCGTAATTGACGACGAAGTAGATGACCGCACCGAGGATGTAGAGCGGCATCGCCTCATAGGTGCGGCCGATGACCTGGTTGATGGCGTGCATCAGGTCGGTGATGCCGAGCAGCGAGACAAGCGCGCTGCCCTTCACCGCATCGGTGACGCCATTGATCCAAGGCGGCAGGAAGCGCCTGAACGCTTGCGGGAAGATGACGTAAGCCAGTCGCTGGCGAAAGGTCAGCCCGATCGCCATCGCCGCTTCGGACTGCCCCTTCGGTATGGAACCGACCGCACCGCGCAGATACTCGATGACCTGCGCCGTCTTGAACAGGGTGAGTGCCAGCACGGCTGCCCAGAAGGATTCCAGATGGATGCCGACGGCAGGCAGGCCGTAATAGACGAAGAAGATGAGCACCAGGATCGGAATGCCGCGTATGGTGTCGCTGAAAATCCGCACCGCCCAGCGCAGCGGAGCCGGGCCATAGACAAGGCCGACGCCCATCATCACGCCGGCGACGAGCGACAACACCACGACCAGCAGCGACACCCATAGTGTCACGGCAAAACCCTGGGCCAGGAAAGGCAAGGAATAGGCGATCTGGCCAAGCATCCTAGTGCATCGCCCTGAACCGGCGCTCGACAAGCCGAAGCGCATAAAGAAGCGCATAGCCGGTCAAGAGGTACATCGCCGTCACTACAAGATAGACCTCGACGATGCGGAAGGTGTTGAAGTTGATCCACTGGGCGCCGTAGGTGAGCTCGGGCACCGAAATGACCGAGGCAACGGACGTGTCCTTGAAGAGCGATAGGAACGTGTTGGAAAGCGCGGGCAGCGTTATCCGCAACATCGTCGGCAGGCGCACATGGACCAGCCTTTGCCAGGGCGTCAGGCCGATCGCCTTGCCGGCGTCGAGCTGTCCGCGCGGAACCGCTTCGAGCCCCGAGCGGAACACCTCGACCAGATAGGCGCCGCTATAGAGCGACAGCGTGGCAACGAATGAGGTCTCCGAGCTGTAGGCGATGTCGACCACCGTCGGCAGGCCGTAGAAGACGAGATAGACGAGCAGGATCAGCGGCACGTTGCGGATGAACTCGACATAGGCGGCGATGACGGTCCGCACCGCACGCCCGGCCGACACGTACCAGACCGCCAGAAGCAGCCCGATGACGATGCCGATCGCGATGGAGATCACGGCCAGCTCGAGGCTGAGCAGCAGCCCTCCCCAGAGCTTGTCGAAATGCCGCCAGATCAGGTTGAAGTTTAGGGTATAGCCCATGTGTCCCTGTGATACCGAAGGGCCGTTGACGAGAAGGAGGCGGAAGGGCGCGGCCCTTCCGCCAGCTTGCATCAGATGACCGGGAAGCCGGGATGGCGCGCCGGCGGCTCCTGTCCGAAATAGTCCTTGAATGCAGCGTCATAGAGCGCCGTCTCATGGCCGAACATGGCGGTGGTGAAGGTCGTGTTGACGAAGGTCAGCCAGTCGAGGTCGCCTTGCCGAAGTGCGGCGCCGTAAAGCATCGAGAACCAGCTCTTGCCGGCATCGAAGTATTTGTCCGGATTACGCGAGGCGAGCCAGCGGACCGTCGACAGATCGACGGCGGCGCCGTCGACGCGCTTCGATTCCAGTGCCTGCAGCACGTTGGCCTGCGTGTCTATCTGCATCACCTGCGCCTCCGGCAGGACGATTCGCACATTTGCCTCGGCATCGACGTTCTGCAGGATGGAAATCCGTGTCGCCGAACCGCCGGCAAGCAGCTGGTCGAAGGTCTTGTTTTCGGCGTTCGGAAGGGTCAGCAAGGCGATGCCTTCGACGTAATAGGGCCGGGAAAAGTGGATCAGCTGCGAGCGCTGGGCGGTCATGGTCATGAACTGAATCGAGATGTCGACTTTGTTGGTGGTCACGTTCGGAATGCGCTGCGCCGGATCCTGCATGACGAATTCGACCTTGGTCGTATCGTCGAAAAGCCCCTTGGCAAGAATGCGCCCCATGGTGATGTCCATGCCGACCAGCTCGCCGGCATCGTTTTCGAAGTGCCAGGGCGCGTTGGTGCTGCCGGTGCCGACGATCACCTTGCCGCGCTCAAGAACAGTGCGCAGCAGGCTGTCCGGTGCAGCTTGCGCTGCCGCCTTCTGAACATCGATCGTTGCTGCTGCGCCCACCACTCCGGCCGTTGCAAGCCCTGCCATTCCCAGTTTCAGAAATTCACGTCTTTTGGATGTGTCGTTCACGGCGACCTCCTTCGTGTTGTGTTCCCCTTGGCGATACATGCGCCAGTGATCTGCTGGATTGTCTCTTACAAAAGACACATGTATCCTGTACAAGACAGATATTAACATCAGGAATCAGTAATGCAAGATGGCAATGCCTTGGCAGCGCGGTCGGAAGCTGGTCCGGACGATGACAAGATTGCGAGCTCCCGCGAGAAGGGTCTCAACCGGGTGCTCCATATCCTGGAGTTTCTTCACGCGAACCAGCGAGCGATCGGGATTGGCGATCTCGCCAAAGGAGTGAATGCGCCGCGCTCGACGATCTACACGCTTGTGCGCTCGCTCGTGGATGCGGGCCTGCTGGAAATGGCCGGCGACGGCAATCGGGTCTATTTCGGAAAGAAGCTTTATCTCTACGGAATGGACTACGTGCGCGGCAACGACTTGCTCAGGAGAGGGCGTCAGGAAGTCGACAATCTGTCGCGCGAGACAGGCGAGACCTCTGAATTGTGCATGCTGCAAAGCGGCCGCTACACGATTGTCCATTCAAGCCCGGGCACCAGGCCATTCCGGATCAGCTCGGCCACAGGTTTGCAGATCCCGCTTCCCTGGACCGCTTCCGGGCGATTGCTTCTCGCCGGTTTCGAACGGGCCGTGATCGAAGACATGGTGTCTGAGGACGATCTCGTCCTGCCGGACGGCCGCAGATTGCTGCTGGACGACTTCATCGCCGATATCGCTACGGCTGGCGATGTCGGCTACTGTGTGACCTCCGGTCTTGTCGACGCCTATACAAAATGCCTTGCCGCGCCGGTCTTTTCAGCTGCCGGAAAGGTCGAGGCGACGATATGCCTGGTGGTTCCCATCGACACTTCCGAGGAGAAGACCGGCAATCTCATTGCCCTGCTGCGCGAACGCGCCGCGAGGCTTTCGATCACGGGATGAGCAGGATTTGCCGCGACGGTAAGTGGATTCGCTCACGCGATGATGTCGGGGATGATCCGGTC
The DNA here is from genome assembly GCF_003997585.1 of Mesorhizobium sp. M5C.F.Cr.IN.023.01.1.1. NCBI lineage: Bacteria > Pseudomonadati > Pseudomonadota > Alphaproteobacteria > Hyphomicrobiales > Phyllobacteriaceae > Mesorhizobium > Mesorhizobium sp. M5C.F.Cr.IN.023.01.1.1. The sequence goes on from NZ_RZSU01000008.1 coordinate 50,080, forward strand.
TTCCAGCGCCATCAGCCGGTCTTTCAGGAAAAGTTTTTTCTTCTTCATGCGCTGGATCTGCAGAGGGTCGCAGCCCATGGCGATCATCGCGTTGATCGCCGCGTCGAAATCGGCATGCTCTTGCTTCAGCCGAGAATATTCGAGGCGGATATCGGCCTGTTCCTGTTCGGACATTATCTACCGTCTGCACGTCTGCGGCGCCCAAAAATGGGCCTGATTGGGCGGGGCCGGAGGTATCTTGCACCGGCGCGCAGCCAATACCACATTTCGTATTGTCGTGAAATGCTACCACGCAGCATTCGACATCGATGCCCGATAGTGGCACACTGTCATTATGCCGTCACAGAAGCGAGCCTGCGGTGGACGCGCCTTGACGGCTGCAATCGAGGAAACCATGAAAGGGAGAACCAATCATGTCTCTTGCATCCCATCTTGATGAGCTGCAGCGGAAACACGGCGACATCGAACGCGAAATCGATGATGCGATGAACCATCCATCGGTCGATGACCTCGAAATCGTGAATCTCAAGCGGCGCAAGCTGGCACTCAAGGACGAGATTGAAAAACTGAAGGCGAAACCGAAACCGACCACGCACTGACGTTCTTCTACAGCGCCGCGCGTCCTTTGGACGCGCAAAGGGCGCTGTCGCATTTCTGATTGGCGCATGATCCTTTCCGAAAATCGTTTCGATTTTCGGGTTCACGTGCAGGGATAGCTGCACGCTTTGCGCGCGACCATCTTCTCCGGTGGCAACCAATGCCGCCGGAACGTTTCTTTATTTGTCCGGCGGTCGATTTGACAGGTCTGCCTGCCCGTCGCCATTGACAAGCCATCTTTGCTCCTCCACCTCATGCCCGGACCTTCTACAGCGCCGCGCGTCCTTTCGGACGCGCAAACGACGCTGTATTTAGTTTTTTGCGCATGATTGTTTCCGGAAACCGATTCCGGAATTCGGCGCTAACAAAGGGCAGCCGGCCATGACCGGATATTTTTCTTCACCATTCCCGCGCCGTTCATCGGTCGGTGTCGATGTCGGCGGCGTGATGGTCGGCGGGGGGGCGCCTGTCGTCGTTCAGTCGATGACCAACACCGACACCGCCGACGTCGACCAGACAGTCGCTCAAGTCGCGGCGCTGCATCGCGCCGGCTCCGAGATCGTGCGCATCACCGTCGATCGCGACGAAAGTGCCGCCGCCGTGCCCGCCATCCGCGAGCGGCTCGAACGGCTCGGCATCGATGTGCCGCTGGTCGGCGATTTCCACTATATCGGCCACAAGCTGCTCGCCGACCACCCGGCTTGCGCCGAGGCGCTGGCCAAATACCGCATCAATCCGGGCAATGTCGGCTTCAAGGACAAAAAGGACCGGCAGTTCGCGGCGATCGTCGAGATGGCGATCCGGTACGACAAGCCGGTGCGCATCGGCGTCAACTGGGGGTCGCTCGACCAGGAGCTTCTGACCCGGCTGATGGACGACAACCAGCGCCAAGGCTTTCCGCTGACCGCGCAGGAAGTGACGCGCGAGGCGATCGTGCAGTCGGCGATCCTTTCGGCCGAAATGGCCGAGGAGATCGGCCTTGGCCGCGAGAAGATCATCCTGTCGGCCAAGGTCAGCGGCGTGCAGGATCTGATCGCCGTCTACACCGAGCTCGCCACCCGCTCCAACCACGCGCTGCATCTCGGCCTCACCGAGGCCGGCATGGGTTCGAAAGGCATCGTAGCCTCGTCCGCGGCGATGGGCATCCTGCTCCAGCAAGGCATTGGCGATACGATCCGCATCTCGCTGACGCCGGAGCCGAATGGCGACCGCACGCGCGAGGTGCAGGTGTCGCAAGAACTCCTGCAGACCATGGGATTCCGGCAGTTCGTGCCGATCGTCGCCGCCTGCCCCGGCTGCGGTCGCACGACCTCTACCGTGTTCCAGGAACTCGCCCAGAATATCCAGGCGGATCTGCGCAAAAACATGCCGGTGTGGCGTGAAAAATATCCCGGCGTCGAAAACCTCAAGGTCGCGGTGATGGGCTGCATCGTCAACGGTCCGGGTGAATCCAAGCATGCCGACATCGGCATTTCGCTGCCCGGTACCGGCGAGACGCCGACGGCGCCGGTGTTCGTCGACGGCAGGAAGGCGGCGACGCTGCGCGGCCCTTCGATTGCCGCCGACTTCGAAAAAATGGTCGCCGATTATATCGAGCAGCGGTTTGGGCAACCTGGCAAGGCCGCGGCGGAGTAGGTCGATGCGGCGCTTCCTCTGGGCGACGCCGGTTTTGCTTGGTGGATTGGTTTTGCTCGGCGCGCTCGGCTGGGCGACAGCCGCCCACGCCGATCCGCCCCGCCCCGCCAAGCAGCGGCTGCTCGACCGTGTTTGCAACCTGATCGAGGCCCATGCCGATCAAAACGGCCTGTCCAAGGATTTCTTTGCCCGGCTGATCTGGAAGGAAAGCCGCTTCGATCCCAATGCGGTCAGTCCGGTCGGCGCCGAAGGCATAGCCCAGTTCATGCCAGGCACGGCCAAGATACGCGGCCTTGCCAATTCCTTCGATATCGAGCAGGCCATCCCGGCCTCGGCAAAATATCTCGCCGAGATGAAAACCGGCTTCGGCAATCTGGGCCTGGCGGCCGCCGCCTACAATGCCGGTGAAAACCGGGTGTCGCGCTGGCTGAGTTCCGGTGGCTTCCTGCCGATGGAGACCGAAGACTACGTTCTGGACATCATGGGCGAGCCGGCCGACAGGTTCACCGACGCCGCCTATGCCGGCACCATCCGGCCGCTCGACAAGAAAGCGAGCTTCGCGGTCGCCTGCCGCAGGCTGCCGGTCATCAAGTCCCAAACCGTGGCCATGGCGTCGATCAACATCAAGCCGTGGGGCGTGCAGGTGGCCGGCAATTTCCGCCGCGCCGCGGCTCTCAGTCAATGGAATGGTGTGAAGCGCCGGTTTCCGGCCTTGCTTAAGGGCCATAATCCGGTGGTCAGCCGGGTGCGCACGCCGATCGGCAGGCGCGGCATCTATGCAGTCCGGATCGGCGCCGACTCCAAAGCCAAGGCCAACAATATCTGCGAGAAACTGCAAAGCGTCGGCGGTGCATGCATTGTGGTGCGGAATCGGTAAGGGCGATATGTCGGCGCTTGTTCGGACCTGAAAGTGCTGGCATGCGGCACGCCATCGCCGCGATGGGGGCAAGGCAACAACCTCATTGTCGATAATGTGCTGTGCGACGGCGAGATGCCGGAGTATCTGAGGTGGCTGTCGGATTTCGATCTATGCCTGGTCGGCGTCTTTGCTCCGCTGGACGTTCTCGAAGGCTCGCGAAATCCAGCGGGTCGACCGCTTGCCCGGGCTGTCGCGCTGGCAAAAGACCGCGTGCACAAGAATATCGGCTACGATCTCGAAATCGACACCAGCACGCTCACGCCGCTGCAGTGCGCCAGGCGCATAAAAGCAAAATTCCAGCTATAGGCCCACCATGTCCGACCGTCTCTACAGCGATCCCGACCTCGTCCAGTTCTATGATATCGAGAACGAAGGCGGCGTGGACTTCGACTATTGCGTCGGCTTTGCCAAGGACGCGGGCTCGGTTCTCGATCTCGGCTGCGGTACCGGGCAATTGGCGGCGGCGCTCGCCGATCGGCGCAGCGTGACCGGCGTCGATCCGGCGCCGGCGATGCTCGACGTCGCGCGCCGCAGAGCCGGCGGGCAGAGGGTCGACTGGGTCGAGGCCGATGCGCGCAACGTCCGGCTCGGACGACGCTTCGACCTGGTGATTTTGACCGGGCACGCCTTCCAGGTGTTTCTGACGCCAGAAGATCGAGAGGCGGTGCTTGCCACGATCGCCGCTCATCTGGCTGCCGACGGGTGCTTCATCTTCGATACGAGAAATCCAGTCGCGCAGGAATGGCTCGAGTGGACGCCGGAACGGTCGCAACGGGAACTCAGTCATCCCGAATTGGGCACGGTAAGAGCGTGGAACGATTTTCGGCGCGATCCCGCTACCGGTGTCGTCACCTACTCGACCCATTATGAAATCCCCGACAGTGGGCGGGTGCTCAGCGCCGAATCGGAAATCGCCTTCCCGACAAAGGAAGGCCTTGCGCAGATGCTGGACGAGAGCGGACTGGTCGTCGAAGAATGGCTCGGGAGTTGGCAGGGCGAGCCATATCTCGATACCTCGCCGGAAATCATCCCGATTGGCCGGTTGCGCTAGCTCGGATGGTTTGCCTTGAGCGGTTTTCCATCTTTTGCCGTGACCGATTGAGCGCACGGACGAGCCGAAAGCACCACCGGCCAATTGCGGCGCTGCGCTGGCGACGTGCCCACCGATGCAACTCGTGAGCATCGCGCAGATTTGGCTGTTCTGAACGCATCGCACCTCCTCACCGGTATTTTGGATGCTGAAGAGGAATCATATTATGTATCGCGCGTGCCGATAATCGATGATAATTTCTGTTCATCTGTGACGTGTTGGAATAGATGACATGGACCGGCCAGAAACGATGGGTGTGTTCCTGTCGGTTGTCGAGGAAGGCGATTTCTCGGCGGCGGCACGCCGGCTGCGGTTGAGCCCATCGGCCGTCAGCAAGATCATCGGGCGGCTTGAGTCCCGCCTTGGCGTGCGATTGCTGCAACGCTCGACGCGGCGGATCAGCTTGACCGCGGAAGGCAGCACCTATGCCGATAGCGCTCGCCGTATCCTGAACGACATCAAAGAGGCTGAAATCGCGATTCAACCCGGCGCAGAACCGCGCGGCCGGCTGCGGGTCAGTCTTCCAAGCGCCTTCGGCCATCGTTTGATCGTGCCGATGTTACCGGCCTTCATCGATCGCTACCCTGCCATCGAGCTCGAGCTAATGTTCACAGATGCGATTGTCGACCTATTGGCTGAGGAAACGGACGTCGCCGTGCGCGTTGCCGCCCAGAGCGATTCCAGGCTGGTGATGCGGCGGCTGGCGCCCAATCACCGTGTCATTTGCGCGTCAGCTCGGTATCTCGAAAAACACGGTATCCCGATGACGCCAGGCGATCTTCAACATCATACATGTCTTGGCATCACATCACGTGGCGGCCTCAACATCTGGGAATTCGATGGCCCGGACGGTCCGCAAAGCATGCGTATCCGCAGCCCGATAGAGGCCAACAGCACGGAAGCGCTACGCCGGCTGGCGCTCGCCGGTGTCGGCATCGTGCGCATGTCGGAGATATTGGTTGGACCGGATATCAGGATAGGCAGACTGACCGCATTGCTCACCGGATACAATCATCATGATGGACCGCCAATCTGCGCCGTCTATCCGCCTGGTCGAATCCTGGCGCCGCGTGTGCGCGTGTTCGTGGATTTCCTGGCCGAACAATTCGCCAACCCTCCTTGGCTACACGGCGCGCCATAAAACGGCAGTACAGCCTGGAACAGCGTCAGCTGTTGCGGGCCGCCACGAATTCCGCTGCCTGCTTCAGAAGCGCGGCGTGTCCGCCATAGGGATGAAGCAAGGCATGAGCCTGGTCGACGAGGCCTTGAAGCTGGCCCCGCGCCCAATTGGCGCCGTGCAGCGCCACCAGCGTCGCCTTGCCGGCGGCTGCATCCTTGCCGGTTGCCTTGCCCATCTGGTGCGCGTCCGCCGTCAGATCGAGCAAATCGTCGGCAAGTTGAAAGGCAAGCCCGATCGCGGAGCCGAATTCCGCCAGTCTTTCACGGTCCGCCGCTGGCGCGCCGGCAAGGATTGCGCCCGCCTCGCAGGCGAAGCGGATCAGTGCGCCGGTCTTCATCGCCTGAAGCCGGATGATGTCGGCCTCGTCCGGCCTGATACGCTCGGCTTCGAGATCGAGCATCTGGCCGCCGACCATGCCGCCGGCTCCGGCAGCGCGGGCCAGCGCCAGCACCAGCGCCGCCCGTCGCTCGGCCGGCAGCATTGTCGCTTCGTCGGCAATGATGTCGAAGGCGAGCGCCAGCAAGGCGTCGCCGGCGAGGATAGCGGTCGCCTCGTCGAAGGCCTTGTGCACGGTCGGCTGGCCACGGCGCAGATCGTCGTCGTCCATGGCCGGCAGATCGTCATGGATCAGCGAATAGCAATGCACGCATTCGAGCGCCGCCGCCACGCGCAGCGCCGCCTCGCCGTCGGCGGAAAACAGCGCGGCGCTTTCCATGACCAGGAAAGGGCGCAGGCGCTTGCCGCCGTTCAGCACGCCGTGGCGCATCGCCTCCATCAGACGTTGCGGCCGCGCGATCTCGCCTGAAAGCGGACGGTCGTCGAGCAGTCGCCTGAGCAGCGCCTCGACCGGACCTGTGCGCGCGACAAGCGCTGCCTCGAACGGCATTTGATCGTCTTTCGTCATGCCGGGGACGGGTAGCTGACACTCAGACGTTGCGCAAGAAGCCAAGCGCCATTATGCCGGGGCAGGGAGCAGCATGGATTGAGCGGCTTGGCGGAACCGATCGTCGATCACGAAACCGAAGGGCTGGACATGGTGAGGCCGAAACGCGGCAACCGCATCGGTCTCAAACGTTGGCCCCGGCACTGGGTCCGGCGCGGCATCACGGTCGCCGTCGTGCTGGCGCTGATGCCGGTGGTATTGACCTTTCTGTATCTGCCGCCGTTCGTGCATCCGGTGTCGACACTGATGCTGAAGGATCTGTCGACGTTTTCCGGCTATGACCGGCGCTGGGTCTCGATCGACGATGTGGCGCCGGCGCTGGCGAATTCGGTCATCATGTCGGAAGACGGGCAGTTCTGTTTCCATCGCGGCATCGACCTTGGCGAGTTGAGGGGCGTCGTCGACGATGCGCTGGCCGGCGAGATGACGCGCGGCGCCTCGACCATCACCATGCAGACCGTGAAGAACCTTTATCTCTGGTCGCGGCCGCTGGGCTCGGTCCGGAAAGTCGTCGAGCTGCCGCTGGCCGTCTATGTCGACATGGTGATGTCGAAACGGCGCATTATGGAAATCTATCTCAATATCGCCGAATGGGGGCCGGGCATCTATGGCATCGAGGCCGCCGCCCAGCACCATTTCGGGGTTTCGGCAAAACGATTGTCGCGTCGCCAGGCGGCGCTGCTTGCCGTCACCTTGCCGAACCCAATCGCGCGCAACCCGGCGAAGCCCGGACCGGGGCTGAGACGGCTGGCCGCGCTGATCGAGCGGCGCGCGGGCCGGTCCGGCGCCTATGTCGGCTGTCTGCGTTAGCTTAAAAAAATTTGCGGCGACGCTGGCCAAAACGGCGCAGGGCGTGTATAGGCACCCGACTTTCTCAGATTCCGGCCCCTGACGCGGCCCTTTCACGAGGGCAGCCGGGGCATTTTGACCATGTAGTGGAGCATATCCATGGCCGTACCGAAACGAAAAACCTCTCCGTCGAAGCGCGGCATGCGCCGTTCGGCCGATGCCTTGAAGGCCCCGACCTATGTCGAGGACAAGAATTCCGGCGAGATGCGCCGCCCGCACCATATCGACCTGAAGACCGGCATGTATCGCGGTCGCCAGGTTCTGGAGCCGAAGGAAAGCTGAGAACGCTTTCGACGGTTTTGTGACTCCCGAAGACCGGCCATCGCGCCGGTCTTTTTGCATTTGGCGGAGATGATCGCCCACCGAACCAATTTCAGAGAGCTCAGCAGCCGTACCGGACGGCAGCCGCGCCGGCTGACATTGTTATTTCGCACGGTCTTTGTCCGTGTTCGCGGTCGCGTACGAAAATTCTTGACGGCGAACGCCGAGCGCATACTAGAGAAGGTTGTCCAACCGGAGCCTTCTGATGTTCGGTGCCATCCCGCTGCTGATCGTGCCCTTCGTCCTTTATAATCTCGGGCTTCTGGGAATATTCGGCGGCGGCGACGATCCCTGGGCAAGCCAAATGTTCTCGATCCGCATGATGTCGGGCGGGGTGTTCTCGATGACGCTCGGCGATCTGATCGTGCTGATCGGGCTGCTTCTCTTCTTCATCGAAATCGTAAAATCGACGCGCACGTCGAACGCCTCGATCATGGACCACCTGTTGTCGACCTTCGTCTTCGTGGCGTTCCTGGTTGAGTTCCTGCTGGTGAAGGGCGCGGCGCACTCGGTTTTCTTCACGCTGATGGTCATCGCACTGGTCGACGTCCTGGCCGGCTTCTCAGTATCGATGCGAGCGGCCACTCGTGACATAAACATGGGCTAGAGGTCCGCCGCAACCCTGGGTCGGCGGTGCGTCAACCGCCTCGATGTCAGCACCTGCCGACAACGGGCAGGACAGGTCCGCCCGACACGTCGGATACGCCGGAACCAGCCCTATTTTTTCTTGGCGCGCGCCGGCTTCTTCACCGGAGCAGCCGGCGCATTGGCGAGATCTTCCGCTTCCTTGGCAAGGCGGAGCGCCCTCAGTTTGTTGGTCTTTATCTGGCGGGCGTCGCTCTCGGCGACATATTCCGCCATCGCCTTCTGGCGAACCGTGGCTGCCTCTTCCTGCTTCTTGAAACGCAAATCGGCCCGCGCGCGGGCAGTATCCTTAGAGTTCTCAACCAAGGGCTTTTCCAATCCCGTAAATTATAGTTTTTCATTCCTTTAATAGCAGAGCCGACCTGCAATGGGGAAAATAAGTTGGTCAGGCGCGGGAATCGCACCTGGCGCCCGGCGCCTTTCGGGCGGCAACCGCCTCATATCCGGCCTGCAGGGTGGCACGCACGGTGGCATCCGGGGGCGTGTCGGAAGGCGTGCCCAGATGTTCGTGGCGCAGTTCGTCCATGAACTTTTCCCACATCGGCGGGCCGCCCTTCTCCAAAAGCTCGGCGCGGATCGAGAGATCCTCGCTGACAGGCAGCCAGACTCGACCCCAGGCGCCGAGATGCGCCAGGATCGGCACCAGCGTGATCGCCATTTCGGTCAGGCTGTAGATTGCCTTCTGCTTGTGGGTGGGATCGTCCGCCCTGGTCAGCATGCCGAGCTCCATCAGCCGCTTCAGCCGATCAGCGAGTATGTTGGAAGCGATTCCTTCCAGCGACCCGTTGAGCAGGTCGCGAAAGTGGCGTTTGCCGCCGAAAATCATGTCGCGAAGGATGATCAGGCTCCACCGGTCGCCAAACACTTCAAGCGACAGGTTGATCGGGCACCCAGACCGGCGATCAATGCTCATGCGATTCTCCGAAAGAAACCGGTTGCATTGTAAAATCAGTACTATTATCGTGCAACTGATTGCAAAAAGCAATCGGTTTTAGGAGGAGACTGCGAAGATGATAAAGGAAGTGGAACCGGAAATCGCGTCCCAGACATTTGGCGATCCCGTGCACCCACCGATGCTGCTGATCATGGGTGCCATGGCTTCGATGCTCTGGTGGCCGGAGGCGTTCTGCCGGAAATTGGCCGGCAAGGGTCTGTTCGTGATCCGCTATGACAATCGCGATACCGGCCGTTCGACCAAATATGCGCCGGGCGAACCGCCTTACACTTTCGACGACATGGCGGACGACGCCATCCGCGTCCTAGACAGTTATGGCATCGCGAAAGCGCATGTGGCCGGCATGTCGATGGGCGGCATGATCGCGCAGCTTGTGGCACTGAAACATCCGTCGCGGGTCATCTCGCTTACGGCGATCAGCACTTCGCCAATCGGGATCGATACGTCGCATCTGCCAGGGACGACCGACGCCTATATGAAGCATTCGGCCGAAGGCGCGAAAGTCGACTGGTCGAACCGTGACCAGGTGGTCGACTTCATCGTCAAGGACGCTCATGCAATCGCCGGCACCGCGCATCCATTCGACGAGAAGCTGACGAGGGCGTTCGTCGAACAGGATTACGACCGATCCGGCGGCCTATTGAGCGCGACCAATCACTTCCTGCTTAAGAGCGGTGAAGATCGGGGCGGGGAAGACTGGAGGAGTCGCCTGCACGAATTGAAGGTTCCGCTCCTCGTTATCCACGGCACCGCGGATCCGATTTTTCCGGTCGAGCATGGCGCCGCCCTTGCCGAAGCGGTTGCCGGCGCAAGCCTTGTCCGCATTGAAGGCGGCGGCCACGAACTCCATCCCGACGATTGGGCCACAATCGTCGATGCCATTGTCACCCATAGCCAAGCCAGATAAGCGCTGAGCCGGACCTTGACACACTATCTCCGTGGCAATAGTTAAGTGAATGCTTCAGTGTTTGGCTCTCTGTAAAACCACGCAGCGGCGAAGCACCAAAGGAACGAGCGAAACAATGTCCTATTTCAAGTTCTTCCCCTACAACAACGGTTAAGCCCGATGTTGCAAGATACCGCCCAGCTCGACCTGATGTTCCAGGCGCTCGCCGACCCGGCGCGGCGGCACATGGTGGAGCGGCTGTCGTGCGGCCCCGCCTCGGTCAGCCAGTTGGCCGAGCCGCTTGCGATGTCGCTGTCGGCGGTCGTCCAGCACCTGAACGTGCTGGAGGCGAGCGGCCTCGTCCGCACCGAAAAGCTCGGCCGGGTGCGCACCTGCCAGATCGAGCCGAAGGCGCTGAGGACCGCCGAACACTGGATCAACAAACGGCGCCTGAACTGGGAACAGCGGCTCGACCGGCTCGGCGCCTTTCTTGCGGAAACCAAGGACGAAACCGAAGGAAACTGAGGAGGCCAACATGAGCGAACGCTCCGTCGTCCATTCGACCATAGTGCTCGAACGCAGCTACGACGCTTCGCCGGCGCGGGTGTTCGCCGCCTGGTCCGATCCCGCCGCATTGCAGCGCTGGGGCTCGCCCGGAGAGGGGTGGGAAACCAGCATTGACTGCTTCGAGTTCCAGGTGGGCGGCATTGCGCTCAGCCGTTTCGGACCCAAGGGTGGCGAGAGTTATGTGAACGAGACGCGCTACCTCGACATCGTGCGCGACCAGCGCATCGTCTCGGCTGGCGGCATGACCAGCAGCGGCCAGCGATTGTTTGTCGGCCTGCTGACGGTTGAATTCAGTCCAGAAGGCACAGGCTGCCGGCTGGTGATGACCGAGCAAGGCGCCTTTCTTGATGGCCATGATCAGCCCGAAAACCATCAGGCTGGCTGGAGCCAGATGCTCGATAACCTGCGGGTAGAATGCGCGTGAGCGCCGCAGCCTGAGCCAAAAGACCAGCAGAGTCGGGAGGATAGTATGAAACTCTACTGCGGCATCGGTCCGAATTCCTACCGCGTTCGCATCTTCATGGCTGAGAAAGGCATCGACGTTCCGCGGGTTGTTGTCGACCTCACAAAAGGCGAGCACAAGGCGCCGCAATTCCTGGAGCTCAATTCACTAGGCCAGATTCCCGTGCTCGTGCTCGACGACGGCACGGTGATCACCGAAAGCATCGCCATCTGCCGCTATCTGGAGGCGCTTCATCCGACGCCGGCACTGTTCGGCTCGGACGCGGTCAGCCAAGGCAAGGTCGAAATGTGGAACCGCCGCGCCGAGGTCGAAATCTTCGGAACGATCGGTAGCATTGCCCAGCATTCCGATCCCATGTTTGCGGAGCGGCTCGTGCAGTTCCCGGCTTTCGCCGAAACGCAACGCGAAGCCGTTCCGGCAAAGTGGGCGTGGCTTGACCGCGAGATCGCCGATGGCCGCCCGTTCATCGCCGGCGACCAGTATTCCGTCGCCGATATCACCGCCGCCGTCGCAGCGTGGCTTGGCGCCTTCTTCGGAGCCGACATTCCGGACGCGCTCGTCAATGTCCATCATTGGCTCGACCGTGTTCAGAAACGTCCAAGCTGGAACGCTTAGGCCGATGCCCGACACTGTCTCAATGGGACGATGTGCGGCTCAACGCCAGCACCTGAATCCAAAGGAGCGTTCGCCATGCCTGTCAAAGCAGATCGGATCTGATCCGCAGTTACTTCGCCGCCTACCAGGCCAACGACCGCAGCGTCATCGAGGCCGTGCTGACAGACGATTTCACCTTCACCAGCCCCCTATGACGACGCCACCGACCGCGCGGTTTACCTCGCGCGGTGTTGGCCGAACAGCACGCTGTTCAAGTCGATCGCCGTCGAGAGGATTTGCGAGGACGGCAACGATGCTTTCGTTCTCTATCGCTGCGAAACGCTCGACGGCAAGGTCTTCCGCAACACCGAACTGCATTCGTTCCAGGACGTAGGCTGCGCAGCGTCGAGGCCTATTTCGGCGCCACCTACAAGGACGGCGTTTTCGTCCCGCAGCAACCATTGAGCTAGCTCATCGGCTTGCCAATGCGGTAGGACCCAGCGGGGGGTGCCTTCTCGACAGCCACGATGATCTCGGCACCGCAAGCATGGCACAGGCGAGCTGCTCGACGCACTTGGTGCGCCACTGGCCGAGGCGTGACGGCGCGCTTGCGCTGTCAACCAAGCTGCTCAGCATCCCAGAACTGGTCGAGCCAGATGTTGAGCTTCAGGAAGCCGGCATTGCTGACCGTATAGACGCGTCTTGTCCCTTCCGGCTTGGCGTTGACCAGTCCGGCATCGAGCAGCACCTTTAGATGCTGCGAAACAGCCGGGCGCGAGACCGGCAACCCGGCGGCCAGTTCGTTGACGGTCTTCGGGCCGCGCCGGAGCTCTTCCAAAAGATGGCGCCGGTTGGGATCGGCTATCGCCATGAAGGCGTCGGAAAACATCATGCCCTATTTGTGGGGCAAAGTTTTCTAAATCTCAACCGTTGGTTTCAGGCTTTCTGCGCGGATCGAGCCGCAAGGCTTCCGGCGTGATCGAGCGCTCGGCCGGTTGCGTCTTGAAGGCGTCGCGGTCTTCGATCGGCACCGGCGCGCGCCGACTGATGCGCAGCAGCGTATAGCCCGCCAGGCAAAGATGCGCGAAGGCCGTCGCAAGGAACAGGCCTTCCGGCCGCATCCAGCCCATCAGGCCGGCGGCCAGCAGCGGCCCGATCATCGTGCCGAAGCCATAGAGCAGCAGCAGGCCGCCCGACACTTTGACGAAATCCTCCGCCCGGGCGTGGTCGTTGGCATGGGCCACGGCGATCGAATATAGCGTATAGGCAAAAGCGCCGTAGGCGGCGGTGCAGACGATGACGAAGACGCCGGAGCGCGGCTCGAACAGGAAGACCGCGACGGCGAACAGCGCCGCGCCGAAGGCCAGGCCCGCCAGCACAAACCGGCGGTCGGTCTTGTCGGAGAGACGCCCGGCCGGAAGTTGCATGGCTGCGCCGGCGACGACCACCAAGCTCATCATCAGCGCGATCTCGGCCGTGGAAATGCCGATACGGGCGCCATAGACGGCACCAAGGGTGCCCCAGGCGCCGTTAGCGATGCCGATCAAAACGCAGGCGATCGCCGACACCGGCGAATTGACATAGAGCCCCTTGACGTCGAGCGAGACATCCTGCAGCGGCTTGGGGTGCGAAGCCGTCGACACCGCGGTCGGAATGAGCGACAGGCAGAACAGGATACCGGTGATCATGAACAGCGAGGCCGACTTCACGTCGCCGCCGGCAACGATCATCTGGCCGCCCATGATCGAAGCATAGGTGACCATCATGTAAAGGCCGAAGACGGTGCCGCGGTTCTCGTTGGTGGACTTCTCGTTCAGCCAGCTTTCGATGACCATGAAGGCGCCGGCCATGGTGAAGCCGGTGAAGGCGCGTAGCAGGATCCAGACATATTCGTCGATGATCAGGCCGGTGAGCAGGGCGACGATGGCACCCGATGCCGCAAAGGCGCCGAAAGCGCGTACGTGACCGGCGCGGCGCACCAGGCGCGGCGCAAAGAAGCAGCCGGTGACGAAGCCGCCGGCCCAGGCCGTGCCCATCAGGCCGAGCGATGCGGTCGAGAAACCTTCCAACTGGCCGCGCAGCGGCAACAGCAGCCCGTGCAGTCCGGTCGCCGCCAGCAGGAAAGCGGTGCCGCGAAGCAGCGAGAGGATCGGTCGGTAGCTTGCAAACATTTAGCTGATCCGGCTGGAATTTGGGAGGGTCTGAAGATTCGCGCTTCGGCGGGCGCTTCGGCTCTGGAAACTATCCGCGGCGGAACAGGGCCTCGGCCGCTGATTTGGTGGTGCTCTTGGTCTTGAGCTCGGCTTCGAGCCGGGCGATCTCGTCGCGCAAGATGCCGATCCGCTCGGACAGTTCATCGACGGAAAGCAGCGACAGATCCTGCCCGATCTCATGCGGGCGGGCTTTCTTTTCGGGTTCGTCGTCGAAGATCGCCATCGTCGCTCCTCGCTCATGCGCAAAAATTAAACTGCTACAGCGTCCTTTGCGCGTCCAATCGAACGCCAGGCGCTGCAGTGGCCATTTGCCTGATCTGGCAATCAGCATACATAGGGCAGGGGCATGGATGCAAACAGTCGGCAAGAAAACCGGCAGCTGGCAAGAAACTGGCGAAGCGAGACGGGAAAATTCATGGCGAGTGGACAGAACAAAATTCCGGCGAAGATGACGGCCATTGCGATCTCGGAACCCGGCGGACCGCGAGTGCTGAAACCGGAAACGCGCGACGTGCCCGTGCCCGGTCCCGGCGAAATCCTGATCCGGGTGCGTGCCGCCGGTATCAACCGGCCGGATGTGCAGCAACGCAAAGGCGTCTATCCGCCGCCGCCCGGAGCGTCGGACCTGCCGGGCCTCGAAGCGTCAGGCGAAGTTGCAGCTCTTGGCGACGAGATATCGCGCTGGCGCGTCGGCGACCGGGTCTGCGCGCTGACACCCGGCGGCGGCTATGCCGAATACGTCAAAGTCCATGCCGGCAGCGTGCTGCCGCTGCCCGCCGGCTTTACCCACACGGAAGCAGCGGCGGTACCGGAAAACTACTTCACCGTCTGGCATAATGCCTTCGAGCGCGGCGGCCTGAAGAGCGGCGAGACGCTGCTCGTCCATGGCGGCTCGTCCGGGATCGGCACCACGGCGATCCAGCTCGCCTCGGCCTTCGGCGCCTATGTCATCACCACCGCCGGCAGCCACGAGAAATGCGACGCCTGTCTGAAGCTTGGCGCCGACCGTGCGATCAACTACCGCGAGGAGGATTTCGTCGCGGCGGTCAAGGACGCGACCGGCGGCAAGGGTGCCAACGTTATCCTCGACATGGTCGGCGGCGACTATGTGGCGCGAAACTACGAGGCCGCGGCGGTGGAAGGCCGCATCGTCCAGATCGCCACGCAGAGCGGGGCGGTGGCAAGCGCCGATTTCTCGAAGATGATGGTCAAGCGGCTCACCCACACGGGCTCGACGCTGCGGCCGCGCACCGTCGAATTCAAGGCGGCGATCGCCGCGGCGCTGGAGGCGCAGGTGTGGCCGCTGCTCGGCACCCGCAAGGTAGCACCCGTCATGGACATGATCTTCCCGCTCAAGGAAGCGTGGCGGGCGCATGAGCGAATGGAGGACGGCGACCACATCGGCAAGATCGTGCTCGATGTCGGCTGACGGTCGGCAAACAAGCTGAACAAAGGCTTAATTGTGCAATGCAACAAACGCATTGCGGCCATGCAAAAGCGTCTGTTCAACTTTTCATCAACGATGCCTACTTGAGCGGCATCGAAACGATGGAGGACTACCATGAACCCGATCCGTGCTTTCCGTAACTGGCGCATGTACAATGAAACCGTGCGCGAACTGAACCGCCTGAACGCCCGTCAGCTCAACGACCTCGGCATCAACCGTGGTGACATCGAGAGGATCGCCCGCAAGGCGCTTTGATCTCAAGCGTGATCTTGCCTGAAAGCATCAAGCCGCTTTTTCGCAACGTGGTGCTTCGGTCCGAGATCATGCTTTAGAAGCCAGAGCCGCAGCAGACGGGTTTCCCGTCGCCGGTTCCGAGCCCGCTGGACCCTGTCCGGCGGGTTTTGTCGTTTCGAAGTCCGTGCAGCAGCAGCTGCGATGATCGATCGGTGCCACGAAGGCGCCGGCAAGATGCTGCAAAAAGTTCCACGCCCCCAGCGGCGCAACACTCCCACAAATTTCTGCATTCTCCGGTCCTGCAGCCATGTTGCCCGCTCATCCCAGCCTCCGTTCGCTGGTGATCAAGCCGGACAACTCACGCGCTACTAACCCGGACAACTCATGTGCTTACGACAGTACCTTCCAAAACCGTTGCGAAACGGCAACGGAGTGGTTATATACGCAGCGAATTTCCCATTTTGGTGGCTCTAGAACCACCGCCCGCGCGGGAACGCGGGCGAACGAGAAGGATATCTCAATAATGGCCAATACGCTGCTGATGCCCAAGGCGACCGCCGTCTGGCTGGTCGACAATACCGCGCTCTCCTTCGAGCAGATCGCGCAGTTCTGCGGGCTGCACCCGCTCGAGGTTAAGGCGATCGCCGATGGCGAATCGGCGCAGGGCATCAAGGGCATGGACCCGATCATGACCGGCCAGCTGACCCGCGACGAGATTGCGCGCGCCGAGAAGGACCCGAACCATCGGCTGAAGCTGTCCGACCCCAAGGTGCGGGTGCCGGAATCCAAGCGCAAGGGTCCGCGCTACACGCCGCTGTCGAAACGCCAGGACCGGCCCAACGCCATCCTCTGGCTGGTGCGTAACCATCCCGAGCTGAAGGACGCGCAGATCGCGCGCCTCGTCGGCACCACCAAGTCGACGATCGACCAGATCCGTGACAGGAAGCACTGGAACTCGGCCAATCTGCAGCCGATGGATCCGGTGACATTGGGTCTCGCCACGCAGATCGACCTCGACATGGAAGTCAACCGCGCCTCGCGTGGCCGCGAGCAGGCACAGCCGGCCGGCGACACGCTGCTGCCGGCGGCATTGACCGAGCGCCTCGTGCCGGCAGCGGAGAAGCCAAGGGATGAGGACGCGGAGCTCGACGCCAACGCGGTCTTCGCCAAGCTTTCGGCGCTGAAGTCGAAGGACGAGGACAAGGACGACGAGGAGTAGGATACCCGGCAAAGCATCAAGCCGGGCGGCCCATCTCGTTCAGCTTGGCGCGGCGGTTCCGTAACCATTGGGCCGCGGAGCCAATGGCGGCGCCGCCATCGTCGGCTTTTGTCGCGCGGTTTTGTCCAGGGGCGGGAGATGGCGGCTATCCGTCTGTCAAAGTACCCACGTCTTCGGCAATGACTGGCTCATTCACCGCTGTGTATCCTGGCGTTCATTGACCGCACTCCTGCGCCGTTCCCGCCATTTTTCGAACTCCATGCCCACCAGCAAGGTGGCGGCGAGGAGAAGCAACATCCCCCATTCGCGCAGCGAAACCGGCGTGATCTGCAGTGTGTCGCTCAGTCCTGGAATATACATCGCGCCGATGTGCAGCGCCTGCGCGCCGAGCACGCCGAGAACGAGGAGGGGATTGGCGAACAGTCTTTGACGGAAGACCGAGAGGTGTTCGGAGCGGCTGTTAAAAACCTGGAAATTCTCGAAGAGGACGAAGAGAAGGAGCAGAAGGTTGCGCGCCTGCTCCTCGGGATAGCCCTGCTGGAGCAGCCAGTAGAATAGAGCGAAGCCTCCGACGCCCATGACCAGAACGGAATGCCAGATGCGGCGGATCATCACGCGATCCAGGATCGGCTCGTTCGGACGGCGGGGCGGATAGCGAAGTTCGTCGCCTTCAGCCGCCTCGGCGGCAAGTGCCACGTCCTGTATGCCATTGGTGACCAGGTTGAGCCAAAGGAGCTGGACGGCCAGCAGAGGCATGGGCAGCCCCATCGGCAGTGCCAGCAGGAACAGCACCACTTCCGCCGCGCCGGTCGATACCAGCATGAAGACCACCTTGCGGATGTTGGCGTAGGCTACGCGCCCCTCCAGGATACCGTTGACGATAGAGGCGAAATTGTCGTCGGTGACGACGATATCGGCGCTTTCCTTGGCCACATCCGTACCGGCTCGTCCCATCGCCACGCCGACATGGGCATGCCTCAGCGCCGGCGCGTCGTTCACGCCGTCGCCGGTAACGGCGACAAAATGTCCGTTGCGTGAGAGGGACAAGACGATCGAGAGCTTCTGTGCCGGATCGACGCGGGCGAAAATACGGGCATGGCGCGTCAACTTGTCGAGTGCCGCTTCCCCATCCTGTTCGGCGCGGCGCACCGTCTCGCCCGTCACCACCTGGTCGGGTTTGAATACGAAACCGGCCTGCTCGGCGATCACGCTTGCCGTTCGCGGATCATCGCCCGTCACCAGCGCCACTTCGATGCCGGCACGATAGCAGTCGCGTATGGCGTTCGGCACTTCGGGACGCACCGGGTCCTGCATTCCCGCCATGCCAAGAAAGGTGAGGTCCACCAGGTGGTGATGCGCGTAGCCTTCATCCGGTGCCGTGTCGATCTCCGCCTGGGCGAATGCCAGGACGCGCAGGCCCATTCCGGCGAGCTCCTCCTTCTGGCGCAGCAGAAACTCGCCATCGATCGGCAATGGCCGGTCACCAGCATCCATCTTGCTGGCCATCTCTATCAGCATTTCGGGCGCGCCCTTGACGAAGATACGGACACGGCCCTTGCGGCGGTGAAAGGAGGCGGCGTATTTCAGGTCTGGCTCGTAGGGGATGCGCTTGATGAGCGGGTAGTGCGCGGCGATTTCCTCCTGCGCGATCCCACCCTTGCGGGCTGCCGTCAGCAAGGCGACATCGACGGGGTCGCCGTGTCGCCTCCAGCTTTCCCGCTCCTTGAACAGACGCCCTTCATTGGGCAAAGAAGCCGCTTTCAGAAGCGCGGATGCGCGCAGCGAGGCTTGCACGTTGTCGCCGAGTGTCGACACGATTGAACACGCGTCCAGATATTGGCCCGCCTCGCATTTCAGTCTCGTTCCGTCCGGCAGCAGGATGTCCGTGACGGTGAGCTCGTTCATCGTCAACGTGCCCGTCTTGTCTGTCGCGATCATGGTACAGGAGCCAAGCGATTCCATTGCCGGCATCTTGCGCACGATGACGTTTGCCCTGGCCATCCGCCGCATGCCGATGGCCAAAGCGACGGAGATCGCGACGGGCAGCCCTTCGGGAATTGCGCTGACCGCAAGACCGACCGCAAGCATGAACAGGTCGCGATAGGGGATGTCGCGCAGAAGCCCGACCGCGATCAGCAGAAAAATTGCCAGGCAGACAGCGATCGCGATCATCCGCGAAAAGCGCTCCAGGCGTATGAGGAGTGGCGGTTTGGATATCGAGCGCCTGCCGATTTCCTCCGCGATCTTGCCGATCTCCGTTGCGCCGCCGGTCGAAACGACGACACCTCGTCCGCGTCCCCGCGTGATCATGGAACCGGCATATGAAACGGTACGTTCCGTTTCCTCGCCCGACGATGAGGCGCTCTTCTTCACCGGTCTGGATTCGCCGGTCAACAGCGACTCGTCGCATTGGAGGTCTTCGCTGAGCAGAAGCTGAATATCGGCCGGAACCCTCGAACCCGCTTCCAGGAGGACCAGATCACCGGGAACGAGTTCGCGTGCGTCGATGCTGCACTGCGTTCCATCGCGGACCACCGACGCATGCGGTTCTTCCAGATTTCGGAGCGCTGCAGCCGCCCGCCCGGCCGAATATTCCTGTGCGGCTCCTATGATGCCGTTGATCACCAGGACAGCGCCGATAAACAGCGCATCCTTCGCATCCCCTAGCGCCAGCGAGACCACGGCCGCAAAGAGAAGGATATAGATCAGCGGGCTGAGGAACTGCCGCAAGAATACGGCGGCGAGAGATGGCGTATGCGGTTGAGGGAGGGTGTTTGGGCCGTACTGCTCGAACCTGGCGCGTGCCTCGGCATTGGTCAGCCCCAAGATAGGAAGAACATCCGGGGTTGGCGCAACGTTCGTTTGCGAGAGGACCAGGTCGTTCATGTCTTCCGTCGGCACGGTTTCCAGAATAATGGGCGGCTTGCCTGTTCCGTTGCCCCTTCGGGATCTCGTTGCCGCCGCCAATCTGTATGGCACACGGCCAAATTCAATTGTTTGTCTTGAATCAAGCCAGCGCGCGTTCCGCGTCCCATGATGGGTGCTGTGGCGACCGAGGGCTTGGATGGAGTCAGGGCCTGGCGGAGGACGCCATCATAGAGAGAAGAGGGGCAACCGTGTTGGCTATCGCGGGACTGCCGCCGGTTTTGACGCAAGTCAAGGAGAGAACGCCGTCCTCTGCTATCTTGCGGTGCTTTCCCGAGAAGGGGTGTTTACATGATCAAAAGTATTCTCGTTGCCCTGGATGGCTCAAGCTCGAGCATCGCCGGTGCCAGTTTCGCGCTTCGCCTAGCCAGTCGTCTGCAGGCAAATGTGGAAGGACTGGGTATTGTGAATTCCAACTGGATCCAGCGCCCACAGCCAGTCCCGATAGGCGGACTGGCCTACAAAAGGGCACTTGATCTCAAACTGATGAGCAGCTTTGACGAACGCATCGATGCCGTTCTGCATGCCTTCGGTTCCGATGCACGGCGGGCGGGCATAACATTTTCCGCCAAGCGGATCGATGCCGATGCGATTTCAAGCATCGGCATCGAATCCATAGAGCGCGATCTGGTGGTCGTGGGACGGAACAGCCTTTTCGACGTTGAGGCGGAACTTGACAGGATTCCGCTCTGTGTGGATCGTATCGTCCGTAACGGGCTGAGGCCTGTTGTGACGGTTCCGGATGCTGATGAGGGCCGTCGGGCGGAGAGCGACACCGCTCCCCTGTTGGTTGCCTTCGATGGGAGCGCTGCCGCTTCCCGCACACTTCATATGCTGGCTCTCCTTGGTATCGCGGCGGAGCGGGAAGTGCATATTCTGACCCAGGACAACAGGTCGGAACAGTACGCCGCCGCCGAAGCCGAGCGCGCCTGCGCTTTGCTCCGCCGGCACGGGGTCGCGCGGGTAAAAGGGGTGGGACTGGGCGACAGGCAGGCTGGCACGGCGGCGGAAGCAATCCTCGGGACGGCGAAGGTGCTGGGCGCCGGCATGATCGCCATGGGTGCCTACGGCCATAGCGGTATTCGCGAGATATTCGGCTCATGCACGCGCGCGGTTCTGACTGAGGCCCGGCAGCCGCTCTTCCTGTACCATTAGGCACTTGTGCTGTCGAAGCTGCAGAAGGAAACGCCCAGGCACCCCCGCGCTGTCGCAGGCCTTCAACGTTCTCACACAGCCCGCTTCACGCGGCTTTTTTGACGCGCTCTTGCGGCGTCAGGTTCGCGCGGCCCGGTCCGGTGCCATGCCGTAGTCTTCGCTGCGCTCAACCGCACGGTAGAAATCGGCGAGCTGCTTGCCGCGCTCCGGCTTGAAGACGCGGCCGGCTATGACCACCGAAGCGATGCGATCGATACGGAAAGCGCGGAAATCGTCGCGCATCTCGCACCAGGCGACCAGCGTCCACACCTTGCCCCAGAACCACAGGCCCAATGGCCTGATGTCGCGCGCGGTGCCGCGGCCTGCTTCGTCGGAGTAGTCGATAGTCAGCACCTGGCGTTTTTCCACTGCGCGCTCGATCAGGTCGATTGCCTCGCGGGCGGCGTCGCTCACCACCCACATCGGCGTGTGGATTTCGGTGCGGGCGATGCGGTCCTTTTCTGCATCGGGCAGCACGGCGCCGATCTTGACCAGCGCCTCGTCGGCGGCCCGCGCCATGGCAGCGCCGCCAAACGCGCGCACCATGCGGGCGCCGGCGACCAGCGCGACGATCTCGTCACGCGTGAACATCAGCGGCGGAAGGTCGAAACCCTCCCTCATCATGTAGCCGACGCCGGCCTCGCCGTCGATCGGCACGCCCGTCGACTGCAGGTCGGCGATGTCGCGGTAGATGGTTCGCTCGGAAACCTCGAGCCACGTGCCCAGCTTCTGGGCGGTGACCAGACGGCCACCGCGCAGATGCTGCACGATCTGGAAGAGCCTGTCGGCGCGACGCATCGTATGGTCCCTCGATTTCTATGGTTCGAGCCCTTCGCGCTTGCGCTGCGCGGCGACGAAAGCCGCGCCGAAGGACAACTTCCCTGTTGTCGGCGTCTTTGCATCCAGCACACGCCAGAACGGCGCGATGTCGCTCAGCGTCATGCCGCGTTCCAGATCCTCGTTGGCGGCCTCGGCAACAGTGCGCAGATGATAGCCGATAGTGACCGGACATGTCACTTCGACACCGTGCTCGATGGCGAGCGCGGTGCGCAATGCGCGGACGTCCATGTCCACGCCCTCTGGGATGGAGCGGATGAAATCATCGACCTGCCGTGCCGTCGGCACCAGCATCGGCTGGCCCTCGACGACGTCGCCAACAGTGCGCGGCGTCGGCTTGATACCGTTGGTGCCCGGCGTGTTCAGCCTGTCGTTCCAGCTCTTCACCATTCCGGTTGCCTCCACCTCTAAACGAAAAGGCCGAAACTGTTGCCGTCTGGGTCCAGGCAATAGGCGAATGTGCCGGCCGGGATGGAGATCGCCGGCGAGACGACCTGACCGCCGTTCTGCCTCACCCGTTCCATGGCGTCCTCGATCGGTGCGGCAACCGACAGATGGATGGTTGGGCCGGTTCCCGGTGCCGCGGGCTTCCCGGGGTAGATGTGCCCGGAGGCCGTTCGGTCCCCGGCGGTGAACATGGCAATCGGGTTCGGGCCGCTCTCCTCCAGAATGAGATCGTTCTGGAGCACCGACCCATAAAAGGCGCGCGCCCGATCCATGTCGGTGACAGGAATCTCGAACCATGCCGAAGCTTTTGCAGGGATGAAGGCCATGTCTGTCTCCTGATATTGCCGCACTATTGCACGCCGCTCCTGACACCATACTGTCAGCAGGCTTCAGCATATTCCCCTTCAGCGTACTCCTTGGCGAACAGCGTACGCATCTCAGCAACGTCGCTGCTTCTCTGGGGATAGAGCGTCTTCAAATAGGCAAGAGCGAACGTGCCGGGAGCCGAACCCGGCGCGGACACGATGCGACCGTCGGCGACCGCATAGGGCACGTCCTGATAGTTCTGGGCGCCCGGGTAACCCGGTTCCTTTTCGTTGATCCAGCCACGACCATTGCTGGTGTGTTTGGCCTTGTCGAACAAGCCGGCACGGGCCAGTGCCAAGGTGCCGGCGCAAATGCCGCCGACCACGCCGCCACGCGCTGCGACCGCTGTCAGCAGCCGGGAGACATCAGGCGGGGCATCAACCCACTGGTCGGAGCCGATGACCGCCACAGCGTCGAGATCGGTGTTTTCATCAACCTCGGTGGAACGGTCGGGCGTCAGCATAAATCCGCTGGCCGAAGTCACCGGCTTGCCGTTCGGCGTCAGCGACACCGCGCATGCGCCGAACCATTCGACCGCCGAAGCCGCCAGCAGCCCGTATTCCCAGTCGGCGAAGCGATCGATGAAAAGAACGCCGATGGTCTTCTGTTCGGACATTTCCTGCTCCGTCTTTCCGTCCGCCGGACCTATTTATCTGGGCGCCGTGGTGTCCGCATCCAACTGCTGCTGCGAAAAAATCGCCTCAATGGCCGCGGCCGTGGCGGCCTTCGTAATTATCCGGCCAACCGATGTCCTTGCGGATGCTTTGCGGCAACCCGTTCATGAAACGCCGGGTGCGGATCTCGTTGCGCATCGTCCTGATCTTGCCGACATAGTGCTGCACGCTGCGCAGAATGGTAAAACCGTTCATAGCTGGTCTCCTCTCTTTCGATGGAGACACTATCGCACACCCCTCCTGACAGCAGTCTGTCAGTAGAATGATGGCCTTCGGTGATGCTGCCGGTTTTGCCTTCCCGAGCTCGCCGGTGCGCGGCACGCCGGCTTGTTCATCGCAGGTCGCTATCAGCGTCGAGATCGTTCAGCTTGCAGCGACGGACTGTCGGAATTCGCATCCTTCTGCGATAAAGTCGGCGTTCTGATATTGAAGGAGAAAAATTTTCCGTAAATCAGGGAGACGACCATGGGCCTGCAACTGACGGGAATCCACCACCTGACCGCTATCACCGCGAATGCGCCCGGAAACCTTCGTTTCTACACGAGGACCTTGGGCCTGCGACTGGTCAAGAAGACGGTCAATCAGGACGACACGTCGGCCTATCACCTTTTCTATGCCGACGCCGAGGCGACGCCTGGCACCGATCTTACCTTCTTCGATTGGCCGGTCGGACGCGAACGGCGCGGCACCAACAGCATCGTCCGGACCAGCCTGAGGGTCGCCAGCCCCGAAAGCCTTGCCTGGTGGAAGCAGCACTTGTCCGGCGAGACCGTCGCGACGGGAGAGATCGGCGATGTCGGCGGCTATCCGTCGCTGGATTTCGAAGACCCAGAAGGCCAGCGCCTGCGTCTCGTCAGCGATGGCGGCAAGGGCGACAGTCATCCCTGGGCTCAAAGCCCGGTCCCAATCGAGCACCAGATACGCGGGCTCGGGCCTATCGTCATCGGCGTTCCCGACATCACCAACACCGAAGCGGTGCTGACCAGGGTGATGAACATGCGCAAGGCGCGCGATTATGCCTCGCCGGATGGTCAGGGCCAGGTTCATGTGTTCGAGATGGGAAAAGGCGGCCCGGCGGCGGAACTTCATGTCGCGGTGCAGCCGGGCCTTGCGCCGGCACGGCAAGGTGCCGGGGCGGTCCACCACGTCGCGTTCAGGACGCCGGACCGGGAGACCTTGCATCAATGGACGGCGCGGCTGGCCGAATTCCGCCTGCCGTCAAGCGGTGAAGTCGAACGATACTACTTCCGTTCGCTCTACTTCCGTGAGCCGAACGGCATATTGTTCGAAATCGCCACCGACGGCCCCGGGTTCACGGCAGACGAGCCGCTGGAAACGCTGGGCGAAAGGCTGGCCTTGCCGCCCTTCCTCGAACCAAAGCGGGCCTCGATCGAGGTCGGCCTCAAGCCGCTGGCATAGCGCCTCTCAGCGTTATGGCGATCTGGCATGAGCGGAGCGCTTTGACAGCCGGCCGTGATACTAGAGCGCCGCGCGTCCTTCTGGACGCGCAAAGGACGCTCCAGCACTTTTGAATCTAACGCATCGTGCTTTCCGAAAATCGATTTCGATTTTCGGGCCGATGCGCTAGTCAAAAGCGGCATGTCGAAACTCCTCGCGCTCGTTATCATCGTCATGATGGTCATCCAGCTGATCAAGCCGCTCGGCTGGCCGGGGCTGAAGCGGCGCAGCGATTTCTGGAAGCTGGCGGTGCTGGCGATGGCGGCGATTTCGATAACAGCGGCGTTGGGGCATTGGACGTAGAGCTGGCGGCCCCGCTACGCTATGCGTGGTTCGTTGGCCAGCACCAGGTCGACGAGATGTTCCGCCCAGGCCCGGTAGCCGGCTTCCGAGGCATGAAATCCGTCGGAGGCAAAACCGGCTTCGGCATCGGTGATCGGCAGGCGCGGCGCCGGCACCGCGCCGCGTTCGAGGCAGAGGCGCTCGCCCATCCGGTTCATCTCGGCGGCGCGCATCTCCAGGATCGTTCCAAGCAGCGGCGGCATTGCCGGCGCCCGGGTGAATTCCAGCACCGGCGACCACACCACGCGCGCCTCAGGCCATTTGGCTCGCAGCGCGTAGAGCAGGCCGCCAAAATCGCTTTTGAAGCGTGGCACCGAGTGAAAGTTCTTGGTGTCGTTGGTGCCGATGGCGAGCACGATATGCGTCCAGGGATCAGCCGACAGATTGGGCAGCACATGGTCGCGGATCTGGCCTGAGGTCGCCGAGTTGAAGCCGGCTGCCCGCCAGCGCACCGCACGGCCAGTGCGTTGCGAGATCAGCTCGGCCAGTTGCGCGGCCAACCCGTACTCGGAATTGCCGATGCCGACCGAAGCGGCGGAAGAATCGCCAAGCATCAGAAGCGAGATCGCTGGCGCCTGGCCTGATATCTCGTGCATGACCGGACCTTGCGCGGGCAGCATGCGGGTGGTGCGGCGGCGCACGCCGAGTCCCTGCCAGACATAGACTGGAAAGGCGAGCCAGGTGAGGAGGGCAAGAAAGCGCTGCATCGCAAACCGTTAATGGGGAAAGTCCGTTAAAGGCGTGGCGAGCAGCACTTAGCGCATATCGGGCTAAAGGCGAAAGATCTTGCGTCGGCTGCCCGTCGTCAATGTTAACAGGCGTCCTGCATCTCGTGCCTGTCTGCGTATTCATCGTGCAGCCGCACCCAGTCCA
Source organism: Mesorhizobium sp. M5C.F.Cr.IN.023.01.1.1 (assembly GCF_003997585.1). Taxonomy (NCBI): domain Bacteria; kingdom Pseudomonadati; phylum Pseudomonadota; class Alphaproteobacteria; order Hyphomicrobiales; family Phyllobacteriaceae; genus Mesorhizobium; species Mesorhizobium sp. M5C.F.Cr.IN.023.01.1.1. The sequence continues at coordinate 75,953 of NZ_RZSU01000008.1, forward strand.
TCAGGCTGTGGTAGGGACCTGTCTCGTTGCGGCCTTTCGGCGTCAGGTCGAGATAGTGATAAGCGCCGATCAGCGGATCGCCGCCCCTGGAGCGCGACATGAAGGTCAGGAAGATGTCGCCGTTCTCATCCCTGTAGAACACGCTGATGCCGGGAAGGTCCTTCGATTTCATGCGCTGCTCGAAATTGTAGGTCGTGTCGCCTGATTGGATCTGATTGTCGGTGAAGGAAACCTGCATATCGAAGTTGAAGTCCGACGCGTAGGACGACACCCAGTCGAATTTCCACCCCATGCGCTGTTTGTAGGGCAGAACTTCGGCCAACGGCGCCCGCGAGATCACGACCAGCGACACATCGTGGTGCTTGAGGTGCTGGTTGGCGCCGTCGATATGGTCGGCAAGGAAGGAACACCCTTCGCAACGATAATCGGCGCCCGGCCCGAACATAAAGTGGTAGACGATCAGCTGGCTTGCGCCTCCGAATAGGCCGGCCAGTTTCTTCGGGCCCTGTTCGGTCTCGAAGACGTAGTCCTTCCGGATCTTCAGCCAGGGCAATTCTCGCCGTTCGGCAGCGATGCGGTCGCGAAATCGCGTCAATTCCTTCTCGCGGGCCAGATGCGCCTTGTGCGCCTGGAACCAGTCTTCCCGTGAAACGATCTTGTTGTTTGGCATGAGTCTGCTCCTCTTTGAGCCCCAAGGACGTTTGGGCTCAACGCAAGCCGACACGGCTTTCGGTTTTTTGGAGCATATTTGAACCCGGGCACATGGCCCGGGTTCGGACGAAGGCAGAAAAAAACGGTCAGGCGGCCTGTTCCAGGTCCGGCTGCCATTTTCCAAGTGCGGCCAAGTGGTTCATGTGGGCGCGGTGGGCGAAGGCGGCCTGGGCAGCGGCAACGTTGGCCGCCTTGCCGCTCCAGGCCTTCTGTGGCGCCGCCTGCAAGGCGCGGCCATAGGAAAAGGTCAGCTTCCATGGATGCGGGCCGATGGCATTGATGGCATTGAGGTTGGCGGTCGCCTCCTCGTCCGATTGCCCGCCCGAGAGAAAGGCGATGCCGCCGATTGCGGCCGGCACCGTTTCGCGGAACAGTTTTATGGTCTTTTCGGCGACTTCCTCGGGGCTGCTGGTCTTGCCCGACTTCTTGCCGGCGAGAACCATGTTCGGCTTCAAGATGGTGCCTTCGAGGACGACGCGGGCCGCGTAGAGCTCGGTGTAGAGTTTTGTCAGCGTTGCCTTGCTGATCTCGTAGCAGGTGCCGATGTCATGGGCGCCATCCATCAGCACCTCCGGCTCGACGATCGGCACGATGCCGGCCTCCTGGCAAAGCGCCGCATAGCGGGCGAGCGAATGCGCATTCGAACCGATCGACGTGGCTGAAGGCACGCCCTTGGCGACGTCGATGTCGATCACCGCACGCCATTTGGCGAAACGGGCGCCGAGCTTGTAATAGTCGGCAAGGCGCTCGCGCAGGCCGTCGAGGCCTTCGGTGATCGTGTCCCCGGGGAACCCCGCGAGAGGCTTGGCGCCGGCATCGACCTTGATGCCTGGGGTGGCGCCGGTCGCCTTGATGATGTCGACCAGCGGCGTGCCGTCGGCGGCCTTCTGGCGGATGGTCTCGTCGTAGAGGATGACGCCGGAGATGTATCTGGTCATCGCCTCCTTGGCGCGGAACATCATCTCGCGATAGTCGCGGCGGCTGTCGGCGGTTGATTCGACGCCGATCACGTCGAAGCGCTTCTTGATGGTGCCGGAGCTTTCGTCGGCGGCCAAAAGACCCTTGCCGTCGGCCACCATCGCGGCGGCAATATCCTCGAGACGTTCGCTCATTGTGCATCCTCCTGAACCGTTTGTTCCAACCTAGCAGACCACTAGAGCAAGGCAGGTTCAAGTCGAACCATTCCAAGCGGAAAGCTCGAATCGATTGAAACGCGCAAACGCCCCTCGTTCGCCTGTCGCCCCAGGGCTCAGCGCTTCAGCACATCGACACCGGGCAGCGGCTTGCCTTCCATCCATTCCAGAAAGGCGCCGCCGGCGGTCGAGACATAGGTGAAGTCGTCGGCGACGCCGGCATGGTTGAGTGCTGCCACCGTGTCGCCGCCGCCAGCCACCGAGACCAGTTTGCCGGCCTTGGTGCGGGCCGCGGCGTGCTTGGCTGCCGCCACCGTCGCCCGGTCGAACGGTTCGATCTCGAAGGCGCCGAGGGGACCGTTCCAGACCAGCGTCGCAGCGCGGTCGATCCAGTCGGCAACGGTCTTCACGGTCTTTTCCCCGACATCGAGGATCATGCCATCGACCGGCACCTCTGATATGGCGGCGGTTTCGCTTGCGGCGCCCGCCTTGAATTCCCTGGCGACGACACCGTCGACCGGCAGGATGACGGCGCAGCCGGCTTCGGCCGCCTCGATCATGATCTGCTTGGCGGTCCCGGCGAGATCATGCTCGCACAGCGATTTTCCGACATCGGTGCCGCGCGCGGCGAGGAAGGTGTTGGCCATGCCGCCGCCGATGACCAGCGCGTCGACCTTCTTCACCAGATTCATCAGGAGGTCGATCTTGCTCGATACCTTGGCGCCGCCGACGATGGCGACGACAGGGCGGACGGGATTGCCGAGGCCCTTTTCCAGCGCGTCGAGCTCAGCCTGCATGGTACGCCCGGCGAAAGCCGGCAGCAGGTGTGCAAGCCCCTCCGTCGACGAATGGGCGCGGTGGGCGGCGGAAAAGGCGTCGTTGACGAAGATGTCGCCATTGGCGGCGAGCTTTTCGGTGAAGGCCGCGTCGTTCTTCTCCTCGCCCTTGTAGAAGCGGGTGTTTTCGAACAGCAGCACGTCGCCGTTGTTCATGGCGGCGACGGCGCTCGCCGCCGCGTCGCCGATGCAATCCGGCGCGAAGCCGACAGGGCGGCCAAGCACCTTCGCGCTCGCCTTGGTGATCGGCTCAAGCGAGAATTCGGGCGACGGTCCATCCTTGGGCCGGCCGAAATGGGCAAGCAGGATGACCTTGGCGCCCTTGCCGGAAAGCTCGGCGATGGTCGGCGCGATGCGCTCGATGCGGGTGGCGTCGGTGACCTTGCCGTCGGCGACGGGAACGTTGAGGTCGACGCGCACCAGCACACGCTTGCCCTCGATGTTGCCGATGTCGTCCAGTGTCTTGAAGCCGGCCATGCTGTTCCCTTTCGCGAAAAATCGCGGGGACCTTACCCCGCATCAACGACGATGCAAGACCTGCATGGGAATTCACGGAAAATATGATCCGCGACTCGGGTCGGGAGCAGTCAGCCCTTGTCGGTTGCCTTTTCCACCACCGGCTGTGGAGACCGTTCCGCGTCCACAGGCGCCTCGGCACTCTGCTTTTTGATCCGCTTGCGCCAATTGCGAACAAAGCCAACGACGCGGTCGGCTATCTCGCCAGCACTCAGGAACACCGGCACCCGTGCCACCGGCGCGGTCGGCTCGAGGGAAAGACCGAGGCCAGTGATCTTGCCTTTGTCGTCGACGTCGCGGACGATCAGCTCGATCGGACCAATCAACACGCGGTCGGCATATTCGGCATGACCGCCGAGCCGCTCCGTCACCAGGTCGCCGACGGTCAGCTTGCGTTCCTCCTCGGTCAGGCCCGGCGCGTAAGCGGCTTCAAGTTCCGCGGCGGAGCGCGCCGGATCGACGGCGAAGGCGCCGAAGAAGTCCGCGTCCTCGGGATCGACCACGGCGCGGCTGGCGAACAGCTTGTCGAGCAGGGCTGGATAGCGATCCGGCACGAAGATGTAGACATGGTCGCCGGCGGCGAGCCTGCCCATGTCCTGGAAGCGCATCGAGCGCCCGTCGCGCAGCACCAGCGACGGCCGCGCCCAGCGCGGAATGCGCTCGCCGCGCGCCACCGGGCTGCCAGGTGCTACGCGATAGGCGAGAAGCTCGTGATGGGCGGAGCCCGGCAATTCGAGTTCGACCTTGTCCAACGGGCCTAGGCGGGCCGGCACGATCAGGCCGAGGCGGCGCGCCAGCGGCCCGACGGTCCATCCCTGGATGACCAGTGACACCAGCACGACGATGAAGGCGGTGTTGAAGATGAGACGGCCATTCTCAAGCCCGCCAAGCAGCGGCGTGATGGCGAGCAGGATCGACACGGCGCCACGCAGACCCACCCATGAGACGAAGGCGACTTCCGGGCGCGGCAGACGGAACGGCATCAGGCAAAGCCAGACGGCGATCGGCCGCGCCACGAATATCAGGAACAGGCCCAGCAGCACCGCCGGCAGCAGGATCGCCGGAAATTGCGAGGGCGTCGCGAACAGGCCGAGGACCAGGAACATGATGATCTGTGCCAGCCACGACATGCCGTCCTGGAAGCGCTTGAGGATGGTGACGGCGCGAATGTCGGAATTGCCGGCAATAAGGCCGGCAATATAGACCGCCAGAAAACCGGAGCCGCCAATGGCGCCGGCGGCGGCGAACACCATCAGCGACAGCGTCAGCACGAAGATCGGCAGCAGCCCGTGGTCGAGATTGAGCCGGTCGACAAGACGCACGATGGCGAGGCCGCCGAAAATGCCGACGATGGCGCCAAGCCCCATATTGAGAAGGAAGCCGAGGGCGAGATCCGTAACCAGCACCCTGGCCTCGGGACTGGCGTTGGCGGCGATGATCTCGACCAGGCTGATGGTCAGGAAGATGGCGATTGGGTCATTGGTGCCGGATTCCACCTCGAGCGTGGAACGCACGCGTTCGCGCAAATTGATCTCGCCGGCGCGCAACAGGAAGAACACTGCCGCCGCGTCGGTCGAGGCGACAGCAGCCCCGAGCAGGAAGGATTCCAGCCAGCTGAGATCGAGCAGATAACAGGCGACGACGCCGAACAGGCCAGTGGTCAAAAGGACGCCGATGGTCGCCAGCGACAGTGCCGGTCCGGCCGCCTGGCGCAAGGCGTTGAGCGGCGTGCCGAAACCGGAATCGAACAAGATGACCGCCAGCGCCAGTGAGCCGGCAAAATAAGCCAGCCGCGCATTGTCGAACTGGATGCCGAGGCCGTCGGTTCCCGTGGCCAGGCCAATGCAGAGAAACAGCAGCAAGAGAGGGGCGCCGAAGCGGAAGGCGATCAGGCTCGAAAACGCGGCGGCGACGACCAGTGCGGCGCCGACCAGCGTCACGAGATAGATCGCATGCTCCATCCGCCAATTGCCCCTCGAATTCGTGTTCCTCTCGCTTTACGGGAGAGTGAGGCGAAGACATGACCGGTGCAAGGCGTGAGGGTGGTTTTTTGCCCTATGCCGCTGATTATTGAGTGTTTTGGCGCTCAAGGCGCGGTCTTGCCAAACAAACCGTTAGAGCGTCGTTTGCGCATCCAAAAAGGGCGCTGGGCGCTCCCATGAAAACGCCCGGACAGAGCCGGGCGTTTTACAAGTCGCGAGAAGATGGTTCTGCGATCAGGCGATGGTCTTGCCGAAGGCGACTGCGGTGTCGGCCATGCGGTTGGAAAAACCCCATTCATTATCGTACCAGGACAGCACCGAAACGAAGTTGCCGTCCATGACCTTGGTCTGGTCGAGCGCCATGATCGAGGAATGCGGATCGTGGTTGAAGTCGATCGACACGTTCGGGTGATGGGTAACGGCGAGAATGCCCTTCAGCTTGCCGTTGGAGGCGGCGATCACCGCCTCGTTGATCTCCTGCACGGTCGTCGGCCGCTTGGCGATGAACTTGAAATCGACAACCGAGACGTTCGGGGTCGGCACGCGAATGGAGATGCCGTCGAGCTTGCCCTTGAGATCGGGCAGCACCAGGCCGATCGCCTTGGCCGCACCGGTCGAAGTCGGGATCTGCGACAGGGCCGCGGCGCGGGCGCGGTAGAGATCCTTATGCATGGTGTCCAGCGTCGGCTGGTCGCCGGTGTAGGAGTGGATCGTCGTCATCATGCCCTTCTCGATGCCGACGGCCTCATGCAGCACGGCTGCCAGCGGTGCCAGGCAGTTGGTGGTGCAGGAGGCGTTGGAGATGACGATGTGGTCCTTGGTCAACCTGTCATGGTTGATGCCATAGACGACGGTGAGGTCGGCGCCCTCCGCCGGCGCCGAGACGAGAACGCGCTTGGCGCCGGCGGTCAGATGCGCGGCGGCCTTGTCGCGGGCGGTGAAGATGCCGGTGCATTCGAGCGCGATGTCGATGCCGAGCTCCTTCCACGGCAACTGCGTCGGGTCCTTAATCGCCGTGACCTTGAATTTTTCGGTGCCGACGGTGATCTGGTCACCGTCAACCGTCACTTCATGCGGGAAGCGGCCATGCACGCTGTCGAAGCGCAGCAGATGCGCGTTGGTTTCGACCGGGCCGAGGTCGTTGACGGCGACGACGTCGATGTCCTTGCGGCCGGATTCGTGGATGGCGCGCAGGATGTTGCGGCCGATGCGGCCGAATCCGTTGATGGCAACTCTGACGGTCATTTTTCTCTCCCTGGGAGTTGGAGGCCGAAGATCAAGTCCGCAGCTTCATAACGGCGGGCTCTCAAAGAATCTAGCCGTCGATGGGTTGGATTTAAGTCCACCAGAAGGAGGCTGCCCGCAAAACCACGATGCGCGGTTTCGCGGGCGCCTGGCTTTACTCGCCGTGCAGGCGGGCTTCCGCTGCCTTCACCGTCGCTTCGGCGGTGATGCCGAAATGCGGATAGAGCTGTTCGATCGTGCCAGAGGCGCCGAAGTCGGTCATGCCGATGAAGATGCCGTCGGTGCCGATAAAATGATCCCAGCCCTGGCGGATGCCGGCCTCGATGGCGATCTTGATCGGCGCGTTGCCGATCGTCTTCTTGCGATAGTCGGCACTCTGCTTGTCGAATAATTCGAAGCAGGGGACAGAGACGACACGGGTCGGATGGCCGTGCTTCTCCAGTGCCTCGCGCGCCGCCAGCGCGATCTCGACCTCGGAGCCCGAAGCGAAGATCGTCACCGCCGCATCGCCATCGGCGGCGGCCAGCTCGTAGGCGCCCTGGCGGCTGAGGTTCTCCGCAATGAACTCGTTGCGCACCGACGGCAGGTTTTGCCGGGTCAGCGCCAGCGTCGAAGGCGTCCTTTCCTGCTCGATGGCCAGCTGCCAGCATTCGGCGGTCTCGACCGCGTCGGCCGGGCGGAAGACATTGTGGTTCGGAATGGCGCGCAGTGCGGCCAGATGCTCCACCGGTTGATGGGTCGGGCCGTCTTCGCCGAGACCGATGGAATCATGGGTCATGACGAAGATCGAGCGGATGCCCATCAGCGAGGCAAGCCGCATCGACGGACGGGCGTAATCGGAAAAGCACATGAACGTGCCGCCATAGGCGATGATGCCGCCATGCAGCGTCAATCCGTTGAGCGCTGCCGCCATGCCATGCTCGCGGATGCCGTAGTGAACGTAGCGCTGGCCGTAATCGTCTGATGTGATGTTCTTGGTCTGGCTGGTCTTGGTGTTGTTGGAGCCGGTCAGGTCGGCCGAGCCGCCGACGGTTTCCGGCACCGCGCCGTTGATGATCTCGAGCGCCATTTCCGACGATTTGCGGGTCGCGACCTTCGGCTTGTCGGCGGCGAGCTTCTTCTTGTAGTCGGTGATGACGGCGTCGAAATTCGCCGGCAGCGTGCCACTGATGCGGCGCTCGAATTCACTGCGCAATTGGGCGTCGGCCTTGGCAAGGCGGCCTTCCCAGTCGGTGCGTGCCTTGACACCCGTCTTGCCGGCGTCGCGCCAGGCATCGAGGATATCGGCAGGAACTTCGAAGGGCGGATAGTCCCAGCCGAAGAACTTCCTGGCGCCGGCGATTTCCTCTGCGCCGAGCGGCGAGCCGTGCGCCTTGTTGGTGCCGGCCTTGGTTGGCGCGCCGAAGCCGATCGTCGTCTTGCAGGCGATCATCGTCGGTTTGTCGGAATGGCGCGCCGCCTCGATAGCATAGGCGATCGCTTCGGGGTCCTGGCCGTCGATGTGGCTGGCGTTCCAGCCGGACGCCTGGAAGCGAGCGACCTGATCGGTGTTGTCGGCCAGCGACACCGGGCCGTCGATCGAGATGTTATTGTTGTCCCAGAAGACGATCAGCTTGTTCAGCTTGAGATGCCCGGCAAGTGCGATGGCTTCCTGGGAGACGCCTTCCATCAGGCAACCGTCGCCGGCCAGCACATAGGTGTGATGGTCGACGAGGTCGTTGCCGAAAGCGGCATTCATGATGCGCTCGCCGAGTGCGAAGCCGACAGAATTGGCAAGCCCCTGGCCGAGCGGGCCGGTCGTCGTCTCGATGCCGGCGGCATGGCCATATTCGGGATGACCCGCCGTCCTCGATCCCAACTGGCGGAAATGCTTGATCTGGTCGAGGGTGATGTCTTCATAGCCGGTCAGATAGAGCAGCGAATAAAGCAGCATCGAGCCATGGCCGGCCGACAGGATGAAACGGTCTCGATCGGGCCAGTGCGGGTTCTTCGGATCGTATTTCAGGAAACGCGTGAACAGCACCGTGGCAATATCGGCGCAGCCCATGGGCAGGCCGGGGTGGCCGGACTGGGCCTTCTCGACGGCATCCATGGAAAGAAAACGGATCGCATTGGCCATCCGGTCATGTCGTTCACGCGAGGTCATGCTTCCTCCAATGTGGGGGTGTTGGGCTTTGGGAGAGCCCTGGAAAAGGGTGCGCGACACATAGCAGGCGCGGCTTTTTAGTCAACAAACCGGCGCGCTTTTGCCGATCTTGTTAGTCAATAAACCGGCGCTTTTGCCGGTCTTGTGATGGCGCCAGAAGGGCCTTGGGGGCTCTACATTAGCGTTAGCAGGGGACAGCCGCGAGAGCTTTATTGACGTTGGCTTCACACGGCGGGTAATGTTTCAGACATAACGCGTTCTGAACGTGGATGATTCGGTGATGGGCAGGGCGCAGGACGAAAGCCATGACCGGGGAAACGACACTCAAAGAAGTCATCGCGAGGCTGGGTAAGGCCATCGAGGGGCTGGAAAATGCCGTCGCGGCCAAGCTCGAGCACGAGCGCGACTATACGGAAGCCGAGGCGGAGGTGCAGCGCATGAACGCCGATCGCTCGCGGCTGGCGCAGGAACTCGACAATTCCGAAGCGCGCGCCGAACGGCTGGAAGACGCCAACAAGGAAGTGTCGCGTCGGCTGGTGACCGCCATGGAAACCATCCGCGCCGTGTTGGACAGATAGGGACTGGACAGGTAGGCCAATGGCACAAGTCACGGTTTCCATCGACGGCAAGCAGTATCGCATGGCTTGCGACGAGGGCCAGGAAGAGCATCTGATCGATCTTGCCGAGCGCTTCGACCGTTATGTCTCGCATCTGAAAGACTCATTCGGCGAGATCGGCGACCAGCGGCTGACCGTGATGGCCGGCATCATGGTCATGGACGAACTTTCGGAATTGCAAAAACGCGTCAAGGGCATGGAAAGCGAAGTGCTGACGCTGCGCAAGACGCGTGACGACGCGCTGACCAAGGCCGACAAGAACGATTCGGTGCTGACCCAAGCGCTTGGCGCGCTCGCCCAGCGCATGGAAGATCTTGCGACGACGCTGGCGGTGAACAAGGCCTGAGCCAGCGCAGCGAAAATTCCTGCTGCATTTGCTGAGAAGCAATGAAAATTTTTCGCCGCCGGCCTCGATGCCGGTGCAACAGGCGTTTGAAGGATGACGCGGGAGTGGTAGAAAGGCAAAAGCAACGCCGGTCAATGCCGGCTGCAATCACAGGGTAGGGACACGTCATGAACCTTCGTATCAACGATATCGCGCCGGATTTCACGGCCGAAACCACGCAAGGGACGATCAGCTTCCACGACTGGATCGGTGACGGCTGGGCGGTGCTTTTCAGCCATCCTAAGAATTTCACGCCGGTCTGCACGACCGAGCTCGGCACAATGGCCGGGCTGGAAGGCGAGTTCAAGAAACGCAACGTCAAGATCATCGGCATTTCCGTCGATCCGGTCGAAAGCCACGCCAGATGGCAAGACGACATCAAGACTGCGACCGGCTATTCGCTGAACTATCCGTTGATCGGCGACAAGGACCTCAAGGTCGCCAAGCTTTACGAAATGCTGCCGGCCGGTGCCGGCGAAACCTCGGAAGGCCGTACGCCTGCCGACAATGCCACTGTGCGTTCGGTCTACGTCATCGGGCCCGACAAGAAGATCAAGCTGGTTCTCACCTATCCGATGACGACCGGCCGCAACTTCGATGAGATCCTGCGTGCAATCGATTCCATCCAGCTGACCGCCAAGCACCAGGTGGCGACGCCGGCGAATTGGAAGCAGGGCGAGGATGTCATCATAACAGCTGCGGTTTCCAACGAGGATGCGGTCAAGCGTTTCGGTGCCTTCGAGACGATCCTGCCGTATCTCAGGAAGACCAAGCAGCCCTCCGCCTGAGCGGCAGGGGCAGTACGGGAGAATTTTCGGTTTTCTTGCTTGCGCGAGCATGCGGTGCTTGACGGGGTGGCGCTGACGGATGACCATGCTCTTCTTTTGCCCCGGCAGAGAAAACCATTCCTGCCAGGTGGGAGTTGAGGGAGCCGGGATTGGACGCAACATCGGCCAAGCTGCAAGTGGCAGGCTTTTACGACAAGCCGAGCGGGTCCATCCAGTATGTCGTCGCCGACCCGCAGACGCGACGATGCGCAATCATCGATCCCGTTCTTGATTTCGATGAGAAATCCGGCGCCACGGCGACGAAGAATGCCGACGCGATGCTCGAGTTCATTAGAGATCAACGGCTGGTCGTCGAATGGATTCTCGACACGCATCCCCACGCCGACCATTTCTCGGCGGCGCACTATCTCAACGAGAAGACAGGAGCGCCTACGGCGATCGGCGACAAGATTATCGACGTCCAGAAATTGTGGAAAGCGATCTACAACTGGCCGGATTTTCCTGCCGACGGATCGCAGTGGAACAGGCTGTTTGCCGATGGCGAGACCTTTTCGGTCGGCGGCATTCCGGCAAAGGTGCTTTTTTCGCCGGGCCACACACTGGCCTCGATTACCTATGTGATCGGCGACGCCGCTTTCATCCATGATACGCTGTTCATGCCGGACAGCGGCACGGCAAGAGCGGATTTTCCTGGCGGCAGTGCGGCGCGACTCTGGCGCTCGATCCAGGATATCCTCGCGCTACCGGACGAGACACGTCTGTTCGTCGGTCATGACTACCAGGCGGAGGGGCGCGAACCTTTGTGGGAGAGCACTGTTGCGGAACAGAAATCCAAGAACACCCATGTTGCCGCCTGCAGGACAGAGGCCGATTTCGTGGCGTTGCGCGAGGCACGCGACAGGACGCTGCCGATGCCGAGGCTGATTCTGCACGCGCTACAGGTCAACATGAATGGCGGGCGCTTGCCGGAACCGGAATCCAACGGCCGCCGGTATTTGAAATTTCCGCTCGATTGCTTGTGATGAGATGGGTCGCTGGCACTACAACGCCAGCTACTCTAGCTTCAGGGTTTTGTTCGGCGGGCTAAATGTTCATACGTGATTTGCCAAGGATCGCTCTCGAAAGATCTTTCCTCGCCGATCCAATGGAAGCTGTTGGCAGTGATCTCAGTGAAACGCCATCGAGTTTTCAGACCGCGCGAGTCATTGCCGAGCTGGACAATGTCCTTTCCCTCGGCCCGCCCGATCTGGCGTGAGTGATCTCGGTTGAGCGGGTCGTTCCATATGATGTGCCATCCCTCGATCCCAGGATCGAAGATGCGCAAAGTCGTGCCATACATCGTGGACGGCGCAGGGCGCTTGGGCCTGATCCAAACGTCCTGAATCGCGCGGCCTTCGAGCACCCAGCCAAAATGGCATTCTCCATTGCATTTCTGGATTGTGCCGTCGTGGAGGTAGTGGACCGAGTCCATTTCCCAGCTTCCAATTAGCCAGCCATACAGGTCCATGTCTTTCGCTCGGTCGGCTGAGGGACCTTCGGATCCGAGGGCGGTGAGAAACGGAGAAATCCTCATCGTCATACTGCCTTTGGTTTCCAAATAGACGAGCTCAACTGCCCAGCGCAGCCCCGGCGGCCCATTGTCGTGCCGGCCTGCCGAAAGCGCCGCCTTGTGGAATTTCGCCACGGAAGCCCGTGTCGGCGCCGGAGCATTGCCGCCACAATTTGCAGCGTTGCGGTTTCCAGGTCTTGGGGAAAATTGCTATAATGCCGCTATGAGCCGGCCAGGCTGATCGCACCGATGATTGAGGATCGTGCGTTCGCGAAGGTGCGGCGGAACCGGCAACCCTAGCTAGAACACGACACTAACGGACAATTCTCCCGGCAGTCGGAGGACCCCATAAAAAAGGCGGCGCCAGTTACCTGACGCCGCCGTTATTTTCCGTCGGAGCGTTACGCCGCCGGCTGCGCCTCGATGGTGCGCAGCGCCTGCATCTGGCGCTTGGCCGCGGCCTTGACCGCGTCCTGCACCTTCTCGAAGGCGCGCACCTCGATCTGGCGCACGCGCTCGCGGCTGATGTCGAACTCGGCCGACAGTTCTTCCAGCGTCAGCGGCTCCTCGGCCAGGCGGCGCGCCTCGAAGATGCGCCGCTCGCGCTCGTTGAGCACGGCAAGAGCGCCCGACAGCATGCCGCGCCGGTTTTCCAGCTCGTCCTGCTCGATCAGCGCCTCTTCCTGGCTTTCGTGGTCGTCGACCAGCCAGTCCTGCCATTCACCGGACTCGCCTTCGCTCGCCCGGATCGGTGCGTTGAGCGAGGCGTCGCCCGACAGGCGGCGGTTCATCGACACCACCTCGGCCTCGGACACGTTGAGGCGGGTGGCGATCTCGGTGATCTGGTCGGGCTTCAAATCGCCGTCGTCGAGCGCCTGGATCTTGCCCTTCACCTTGCGCAGGTTGAAGAATAGGCGCTTCTGGTTGGCGGTCGTGCCCATCTTGACCAGGCTCCACGAGCGCAGGATGTATTCCTGGATCGAGGCCTTGATCCACCACATGGCATAGGTGGCGAGCCGGAAGCCGCGCTCCGGTTCGAATTTCTTGACGGCCTGCATCAGGCCGACATTGCCTTCCGAGATCACCTCGCCGATCGGCAGGCCGTAGCCGCGATAGCCCATGGCGATCTTGGCGACGAGCCTAAGATGGCTGGTGACCAGCTTGTGTGCAGCCGTGGTGTCCTCATGCTCGGCGTAACGCTTGGCGAGCATGTACTCTTCCTGCGGCTGAAGCATCGGAAAGCGACGAATTTCTTCCAGGTAGCGGCTGAGGCCGCCTTCGCCGGAAACGATACTGGGTAATGACTGGGCCATGATAGCGCCCCTCTCTCTTGGAGTGGTGCCCCCGAAACGTGGCGGGCATATATCGCGAACGCCAAAGGCTCGTTCGCGACAACCGGTGTATATAGGAACAAAACCAGAAAGGACAGCATTGGTTCAACACGAAACAGTGTGTCACGCCAAAGTGAACAACGCCGGTCAGGTTTTTGGCAATCAGGTTTGGAATGGATAGGAGGCGGTTCAGAGTTTGCGAAAGCCGTCGACGAGTTCCTCCATATCACTCGGTACAGGCGCCTCGAACCTCGTCGTTAAATGGGTCGTCGGATGCCGAAATTCAAGGAGGCGGGCATGCAACGCCTGTCGCGGAAATGCCTTCACCCGGCCCTTCAGCGGCTCGGGCAGCCGGTTCGCCTTGGTGCGAAAGGCCTGGCCGTAATCGGGGTCGCCGACGACCGGATGGCCGATATGGGCCATATGGACACGGATCTGATGGGTGCGGCCGGTCTCGAGCCGGCATTCGACCAGACTTGCCGTGGCAAATTGCTTTTGCTGCTCGCCAAAGCGCTCGATCACGGTGAAATGGGTGACGGCGTGGCGGGCATCGTCGCGGCCCTCCGGCACCACGGCGCGGCGCACGCGGTCGACGGCGCGGCCGAGCGGCTCGTCGACCGTGCCTGTCGGTCTCATCGGTATGCCCCAGACCAGCGCCAGGTAGGCGCGTTTGAGATCGCCGGTCAGGCCATGATCGGCAAAGGCCTCCGACAATGACTTATGGGCGCGATCGGTCTTGGCGACGACCATGACGCCACTGGTCTCCTTGTCCAGGCGATGGACGATGCCCGGCCGCCGCACACCGCCGATGCCGGAAAGACTGTCGCCGCAATGGTGGATCAGCGCGTTGACCAGCGTGCCGGTCCAGTTGCCGGCGCCGGGATGGACGACAAGCCCAGGCGGCTTGTTGATGACGATCAATTCATGGTCTTCATAGAGAACGTCGAGCGCGATGTTCTCGCCTTGCGGCTCCGCCGGCTCCGGCTCCGGCATATCGAGTGATACGCGGTCACCGGCCGCCATCTTACGCTTCGTCTCGTTGACCGGCTGGCCGCCGACCTTGACGGCGCCCTGTCTAATCAGCATCTGCACCCGGCTGCGCGACATGTCCGGGCCGAGCTTGCCCGCCAGCCATTGGTCGAGGCGCTGGCCGGCCGCATCGGGACCCGCCTCCAGCACGATCGATCCCCCGTTTGGCGATCTACCGTCTGGCGATCCGCCCTCCATCAATCCATTCCCTATCAATCCATCCTCTATCAATATGAGGGCCTCTTCGTTATGAGCGCTCATTGAAAATCGCTCCGGAATGTTTTGCCATGGCTGCTGCCGACGAAGACGAGGAAAAGCCGCTCGACCCCGAGGTTGAAAAGGTGCGCAAGAAGCTCGTCCGCTTCGTCGCCATCAATCTCGGCCTGCTGTTTCTCGCCCTTATGGTGGTGATCGCGGCCCTTGTCTACAAAACGCGCACCGCGCCACCTGCAGCCCCATCACTTGCCGGCGACATCCAGGTGCCGGCCGGCGAGCCGCTGGCCGGCGACGTCGTGCTGCCGGTCGGAGCCAAGGTCATCAGCCAGTCGCTCTCCGGCAACCGCGTTTCCATCGATACGGAACTTGCCGACGGCAGCCGCGCCATCTTTGTCTACGACATCACTGAGCGCCGCATTGTCGGTCGCTTTTCGATCCGTAACAAATGACTGGATTCGTCGGACATCGCCGTGTGGCCACGGTCGCGCTCGTGGTCAGAAAGTATGAGGAGGCGATCTCCTGGTACGTCGGCAAGCTGGGCTTTTTGCTCATCGAAGACGTCGATCTTGGCGGCGGCAAGCGCTGGGTCACGGTGGCGCCGGCGAACGGACAAGGCGCGCGGCTGCTTCTGGCCGAAGCGGCCGATGATGTGCAAACAAGCCGCATCGGCAACCAGACCGGCGGCCGCGTCTTTTTGTTTCTCGAAACCGACGATTTTGTCCGCGACCACACGGCAATGCTCGAAAAGGGCGTCGAATTCCGTGAGGCACCTCGCCACGAGGCCTACGGCACGGTGGCGGTTTTCGCCGATCTCCATGGAAATCTCTGGGACCTGATCGAGCCAAAACGATAGGATTGTAACGGATATTTTTCCAGCATCATCGACTGTCCGAAGCCCAGTTGCTTTTTCCCAGCCGTCAGCCTATATCGCCGGTTCTTGAACGCGCCCATCGTCTAGCGGTCAGGACACCGCCCTCTCACGGCGGGAACAGGGGTTCGATTCCCCTTGGGCGTACCAAGGATCTCAAAACATTTGCGTACCCCATCGCCATCGGTCACGGCCGGCGTGCCACTTCTGGCGCAGTGCCCTCAATTGAATTAGCATCGCGTCATGTAAATAGGGGCCAAAGGTGCAGAACGCCGCCGGAGATGAATCTGTCGCGCAGCGAAAGATCGAAGCTCGTCGGGAAGAGAAGAGTGCAGGGAGAGAGGGCCAAATGCAGAAATTGCAGTCGCAGGGCGTCCATCACATCACGCTGGTCGGCGCCGGGCGTCAGACCTCCATCGACTTCTGGGAAGGCGTGCTTGGCATGCCTTTCATCTTCGAGCAGCCCAATCTCGACAAGGCCAGCGAAAGCCACCTCTATTTCGATCCGGGTGACGGCCGGCTGATCACAATCTTCACCGATGAGAGCCGCACGCCGGTCAAGCGGCGCACGCCGACCGAGACGGGCTGCGTCCATCACATCGCGTTTGCGGTGTCGCGCGTCACCTTCCTGCAGGCGGTTGCCCGGCTCGACGAGCGCGCCATCAAGCATAGCGGCGTCAAGGATCGCGGTTTTATGGATTCGATCTATTTCGAGGATCCGCTCGGCCTGCTGATCGAACTCGCCTCCTACCGTTTCGAGCCGCCGGCGGGCTTCACCCATGCCGACGTGCTGATGCAGGCGCACAAGATTCGCGTCGCGCGCGGCGACTACGCAATCGCCGAAGTGCATCTCGCCGACGCGATCCAGGCGCTTGTCGAGCGCTCCCGCGCGACCTTGTCGGACGACCGCGCGCCGAAAAATCCATACTGACGACAGCAACCCCGAGGGAGGACCATAATGGCAAAGACGACAACGAAGAGTGCGAAGAAGCCGGCTGCCAAGGCCGCCACAAAACCAGCTGCCAAGGCGACAAAGCCTGCGGCCAAGGCGCCGAAAGCTTCCGCCAAGTCGGCAACGAAAGCCGCCGCAAAACCTGCACGCAAGGCATCCGCGAAGCCCGCGGCCAAGGCCAAAGCGAAATCAGCGAAAAAAGCCGGGCTGACGCTCAGCATGCTGAAGCCGAGCGTCAACAATATGAGCGTTCGGGTGTTTGCGCGCGCGGCCGGGCTCGACCATTCCGAGACCGACGTATGGGGCCACACACGCTCGCCTGAATACATGGCGCGAAACCCGGCGCATCTGACGCCGATGATCGAGGACAAGGGCTTGCCGAGGGGCGTCCTGTGGGAAAGCTGCGCCATCATGCAGTATCTCGCCAACAAGCATGGGCTGGAGAAATTATATCCCAAAGCGCCGGCCAAGCGCGCAATGATCGACAGCGCCATGTTCTACCTGATCGGCACGCTCTACCCCTATGTGGCCCGCGCCACCTATCCTGCGCTGAACTTCCCGCAATATGCCGGCGAGGTCGGTCATAGCGACGCTCATCCCGACAGGAAATCGGAAGCTCAGAAGGCCGCGGCGGCTGCAATTGCCGAGCCGCTGGAGGTCTTTCACAGCTTCTTCAGGAACGGCAAGCCATTCATCGGCGGCAAGAACCCGTCGATCGCCGACATTCGCCTGGCCGCGACGCTCGAATTCCTGGCCGTCATCGACTACGCGCTGCCCCAATGGGCGAAGGATTACATGGCGGCGATCGAGAAGAAGCTCGGCAAAGCCTATGCCGAGCCGGCCGCCGACGTGCGCGGCTATATCTCCTATCTGAAGTCGCAGGCGGGTGCGCCTGATTGATGTTGCACCTTCGCTCAAGGACCGAATATCACGAGCTCGGTGAACGTCAGATCTCCGAGCGAGGGTGGTCTGGGACCCTTGAAATATTTCAGCCCTCTGTTGGGGCGGTACCACCCGAACAGGCCTGCAATCGGCTCCTTGGCGTCGACGACGCACAGCAGGATGCCGCTTCGCAAAAGAAAGCGCCCCACAGCACCGGCGCACCGGCTCAAATCCGCGAGGGAGCGGCAATAGATGACCTGATAGGACGGGATAAGACCGCGCAATATCCGGCGCGGCATCAATACGAAGGGAAACGCCGCTCCGTCGCAAATGCAAATCAATGACAGGCAACCCAGCGCGGCGTGTTCCGAGAGTATGTATCTCTCACTGTCGGACAGCATCCCCATTTCCGCAAGATCGGGACGAGCTTCGAGTACGCGACATGACCGCTGCACCGAACTAAAAACCGGCAAGAAGGCAAATTGTCCGCTGGAAAAGAGGCGAAAGCCGAGGGCCAAATTGTGCTTTAATGTCGCAGGCGCCGGCGAAACATTCGTGTAGGTTACGTCTCTTTGCTTGAGAATCGTCGTAATCAGCTTGATGGCATAGGGGCGGAATTCTTCGTCGACGGACCAGCTTGAAAGGTTGCAGCGGATTTCGTCGCCTTCCTGCCTGCGATAACGGGTATAAAGGGTCAGCACGACGCCGACGATCCTATCAGCCTTCTCCAAAGCCAGGCCGTATTTTGGGAAGTCGGCGACGGCAGGCCGCTGCGACAAACGGATCAGCGCCTGTGTCCAGTAACTCCGGTCACGCTCCGGAAAGCCCCGGCACAGGCAGTCGACCACTCCTTCCCAATCAGCTTCGCGAATTGGTCGACAGTGGACGTCGGCAGGGAGGGCGCCAAGTACGGCCATAAATTGACTTCCAGAATACGATAGTTACTTAGGCATGCTTCACACGCTAACACATTGGTGTACAACGATTAATAATATGTGCCGCATTTAAAGACGACTTTCCGCACTCATCACGAACACGCAGATCAGATTGGCCATGACGCGTCGATGAGCAACTCCCGTCGGTTAAGGATTCGTTAACCAATCCCTATCTACTGATCGGCAATTCACCTCCAACTCGCGACCACGGATGTACTGGCGCGGTCGAGGTGGAAAGAAAGGTCGGCCATGTGCCGGCCTTTTGGTTTCAAGGGCGATTGTTCCAGCGAAACCGCGGATTGACTTGGCGAGTGTGGTCGGGCCTCAAGCCTTCAGCTTCAAGCGCAACGGCACGCCGATCGCACCGCCCGGGCCGACCGCCATCAATGTGACCGGCGACGCGAAGGCGCGGCAATCCTTTGTCGATCGCCGCGATCGCCGCCCTGGAACGCTGCTTGCCGCTGAGCTTTTCGCCGGCGCTCGCCCAAGGAATTGCAGGCAGCGTCTTCACCCTGCAATTCGGCTCGCCCAAACAGTAACCGGGCATTGCCCCGGCAAAGCCGCTCGTTTCCGGGCGGGCCATTCACCCAAGCGTTGCTAGGTGGCGTCACCTCGAGCGATCAGACCGGTTCCCGGTCAACGAGATATCAGTGTTGCCCGCGTCTCGCATTGACATGGCGCGCCAATTCCGGCGTCTCGAAGACATAGTCGCTCCAGGCCGATTCCGGAATCTGGCCGGCCAGATAGCATTCCAGCAAAAGACTTTGCTCAGGGCTGAGAGGTCTCGGCACGCGCTCATGGTCCAGTCTCAGCGAGTGAAACAGATTTCTGGGCGAGTGAAACAGATTTCTGGTCAGGTCCGAGACAGTGAAGTGAATCGACATGTGGTCTCCTTTGACCTTCCAGCATCACCCAAGGATCGGGATCGATCTCTGCTCCGCTGCCGCTCGGTTCGAAAAGGACCATGCGCCAATCAAAATGGCGCAGCGTGCTTTCTGTGCCCAAAGGGACGCGCGGCGCTGCAATTTAACGTCGAGGGCGGGATAAGGTTTCAACGTGGCGGCGGTAACGCCAATCGCGCAGCCCGAAACCCACCGGTCAGCACATGCCTTCGGCGATCGCGTGCGCGTGTGACCGAACCGCTGCGTCAGGTGCGCAACACGTGATTAGGGCGCATTTTTTAACTGCCACCGTTTGAATGCCGGCTGGCTATTCGCAGACCATGCGGACCCGTTTTCCGGGTTGGCTGACATTCCTGCAGGTGAGCGGTCTTGCCGGCTCGGATGCCAGCGTCGGCGGATTGTTGGAAGTCCTCGCGAGGCGCCTTCTCGGCGCCACGGGAGTCTTGATTCTGGGGGCCGCCGCTGTTTCCGGCGTTTCGGGCGCCACAGGAAAGACATCGGTCTGCAGCAACTGCGGCTGTTCGGCTTCCGCCTGCTGCGGCGGCCTGTCCCAAAACCGCCGGACATCGAGCGGCCTTGGAATGACGACGGTGCCGTCGTAGCTGCGCGAGCAGCCGCTCCCCAACAGCAGCATCGGGCATAGGAAAAAAGGCAGGATCCGTCCCAACATCGGCAACACCCTTGCGGGATTTATAACGCGGCTTCGGTTCTGCCGACAACCGTCGGAATACACCGCGGGCAAGGCTAGCGCATGACCCGGAGAATCGGTATCGATTTCCCTGGGGATCATGCGCAAAATCAAAATGCCGCAGCGTCCCTGGCGCGAATGGAAGCGGGCATGGGCTATTATCTGCCCAAGCCCATCAGCTCCAGGGCCTTGCTCGAAAGCGTCGAGCGCTGGCTCGGCGCGGACGGAGAAATCCAGCGCAACGCGGGATCAGGCATCCGCCTCAGGCTATAAGCCGTGATTCGGCGAGGCATTGCGGACAAGACTATGGTGCGATCGCACCATATCAAAACTTGCGTCCGGTTGGGACAATAAGCGCATTCGAGTTCCGCTCCTCCAGTTACGGGCGGGAGCAGCGACCGCCGGCAAGAAACAGGGTCAGATTTACCCCAACGGACCTGTTTCGGCGATGGCGCGGCCATGACCTCCTTGGCCGCATGCAACGCGCTCCCGCCCGGATTTTCTTTTTCGGCGCCAATTATTTCGCCTGTCGAGGCCAAATGCCGGCCGCAAATGGTGCAAGCTGCTGATTCCAGCGGCAAACCACGGCTGTGCCGGCGGGATCCGCGTCCCTTCCTTTTCGACATGGCTGTGCGGCGGTTACCGGGCTGACATCAAACTGTCATGTGACTGTAATAATCGGGGACTATTGGCCTCAGCGGGCGCCGAACGAATGGCGCCGAGAGACCATTTTCCGAACAGGAGCAGGCCACATGAAAAAATTCCTCCTTACGGCGTCGGCCGCGGCGCTTGCGCTCGCCGCGTCGGCTGGTTATGCCGCCGCGCGCGACCAGATTCAAATCGTCGGTTCGTCCACAGTGTTCCCGTTCACGACGGCTGTCGCTGAAAAGCTCGGCCAGAGCGGAAAGATCAAGACCCCGGTGGTCGAGTCGACTGGCACCGGCGGCGGCATGAAGCTGTTTTGCCAGGGCGTCGGCGAAAATACCGCCGACTTCACCAATGCCTCGCGCGCCATCAAGGACAGCGAGCTTAAAACCTGCAAGGCAAACGGCGTGACGCCGGTCGAGATCAAGGTCGGCTTCGACGGCATCGTACTGGCCAATTCGAAGGCAGGGACTGTCGTTGATCTGACCAAGGAACAGATTTTCAAGGCACTCGCCAAGAACGTCGCTGTTGACGGCAAGGTCGCCGCCAACCCCTACAAGAACTGGTCGGATGTCGATGCGTCGCTTCCCGCGACAAAGATCGAAGTGCTTGGCCCGCCGCCGACATCCGGCACGCGCGATGCGTTCGTCGAACTCGTCATGGATGCGGCCTGCCAGGAAGAAGTGAAGGCGGCTAATGAAAAGGGCTGCGGCGAGATCCGCGAAGACGGCGCTTTTGTCGAGGCCGGCGAAAACGACAATCTGATCGTCCAGAAGCTGGAAGCCAACCCCGATGCCTTCGGCATCTTCGGCTTCTCGTTCCTTGACCAGAACGCCGACAAGCTGCAGGGCCACAAGGTCGACGGCGTCGAGCCGACCTTCGAGAATATCGCATCCGGCGATTACGGCGTTTCCCGCTCGCTCTATGTCTATGCCAAGAAGGAGCATGTTGGCGTCATCCCCGGCATGCAGGAGTTCATCGCCGAGTACACCTCGGAGGGTGCATGGGGTCCTGATGGTTATCTGGCCGACAAGGGCCTGATCCCGCTGCCGGACGCCGAGCGCGCCAAGTGGGCCGAAAACGCCAAGGCTCTGAAGGGCATGGGTTCCTGATGTTTCGGGGTCCGGGCGTATATCCGCTCTGACCCTCATACTCTAAAGCACAAAGCGCGGGACCAAGGTCCCGTGCTTTGAGCCGGTGAATGACCGGCGGTCGAGGGGACGTCCTGAATCATGGTCGGTTATCTCGTTGTTCTTCTGTTGGTTCTGGCCTCTGCGGCCTATTGGATCGGCCGGACACGCGCCATTGCCAGTGTCAATGGCGAGGTCGCTCGACTGCATTCGCTGCCTGGCCAACATGGCATGTTTCTGGCGCTTTTTGCTGCCGGTCCCGCACTGCTTGCGATCGTGTTGTGGTCGCTGGTGACGCCGGGAATTGAATCATCGATCATTGCCGACCGCTTCTCCTCCGAGTTGTCGGGAATGGGCATTCCGCAGGTCGAAGCTTTCATCCGCGACACTCGCGCGATGGCCTTTGGCGGGCTTGTCGGCTTCGCCGATCCCACGAAAGAGGCGGCTGCCGCCGCCTACAAATCGATCCATACGACCAGCACCTGGATCATCTGGGCCGTTGCGCTCGTGCTTTCCGCGTCCGGATTTTACTGGGCCTATTCGCGTATCGCACAGGCCTACCGGGCGCGCCACGTGGTCGAGCGCGTTCTTCGCGCATTCTTGATCGCCTGTTCGGTGGTCGCAATCCTGACGACGGTCGGCATCGTCCTGTCGCTCATCTTCGAATCCCTGCGGTTCTTCCAACAGGTGCCGTTCTACAAGTTCCTGTTCGGCACGCATTGGTCGCCGCAGAGCGCCTTCACCGGCGCCGGAGCGGAAGCCGGGGCGGTCAACCAGGACATTTTTGGCATGGTGCCGCTCTTTGCCGGCACGTTGCTCATTACCTTCATCGCCATGCTGGTGGCTGCGCCTATCGGGCTGATGGCTGCGATCTACCTTTCGGACTACGCCTCCAAAAGCGTCCGCGCGGTCGCAAAACCGGTACTGGAAATCCTCGCCGGCATTCCGACCGTCGTCTACGGCTTCTTCGCCGCGCTGACGGTCGCGCCCTACTTCCGCGGCATGGGCGAAAGCCTGGGCCTCAATGTCGCGTCCGAATCCGCGCTCGCCGCAGGCGTGGTCATGGGAATCATGATCATTCCCTTCGTTTCCTCGCTTTCCGATGATGTGATCAATGCCGTTCCGCAATCCCTGAGAGACGGTTCCGCCGGCCTCGGCGCGACCAAGTCGGAAACCATCCGCAAGGTGGTCCTTCCTGCTGCCCTTCCGGGCATCGTTTCGGCGATGCTGCTTGCCGTCAGCCGCGCAATCGGCGAAACGATGATCGTGGTCATGGCGGCGGGGCTGGCGGCAAACCTCACGGCCAACCCGCTCGAAGCGGTCACCACCGTGACAGTGCAGATCGTGACGCTGCTGGTGGGGGATCAGGAGTTCGACAGCGCCAAGACGCTGGCAGCCTTCGCACTCGGCCTGGTGCTGTTCTGCATCACGCTTACCCTCAACATCGTCGCTTTGCGCGTCGTCCAGAAATACCGAGAGCAATATGACTGATGCGATCTCGTCATTCGGTGCCGTCGGACGGCCGGTCAGCATTCATACCGACGATGCCGCCAAGGCGCGGCTGAAGGGTCGTTACCGCACGGAGACGTGGTTCAAATGGCTTGGCGCCGGAGCCGTCGCGTTGGCCGGCCTATTCCTTGTGCTGCTCCTGTCGACGATCGTCACGCAGGCGATCCCGGCGCTGCGGCAGAACTATCTGACGCTGCCGATCGACCTTTCGGCGGCCAAGGTCGACCCTGCAAAACTCGATGAAGTGAACTACGACGCCATCGCTCAGGAAGCGCTTACAGCGAGATTTCCAGATATTGCGAGCCGTCAGGACAGGCGTCTGCTGCGCGGGCTGATTTCCACCGGCACAGGCGTCTTCCTGCGCAAGGATATTGCGGCTGATCCGGGGATGCTCGGAGGAACGGTGGACTATGCGGTTCCAGTTGACGATTTTGCCGACCTCTATCTTAAGGGTTTGCTTGCCGACGTCGGTTCGGACGAAGCGATTTCGACAAGCGTCACGCCTTCGAAAACCAGCGGCGACATCGATCTGACCTTTGGCGACGATGCCATGCTGGCGCTGGCGCGCGGCCGTGGTGCGACCGAAGGCGAAAACGGCATGCTCACGCTGACGAGCGGTGCATCATCGCTGCTGGTCGTGTTCAACGGCGGCACGGTCAAGCTCACCGCGCTGTCGCCGGGACCTAGTGGGACGGCGGTCGCAAAGGGCACGGTGATCGAGGCGCTGGACAGCACGGCGCCCGCCGCGAGCGGCCAGGCATTCCTGCGCGTCATCGATACGCCGGAAGCATCGCGAAAGATTTCCGACAAGGAGATCGTCTGGCTCGACACGCTGAAGAGCGCCGGCCTAATCGAAAGCCGATTCAACTCGATCTTCTTCTTCACCGGCGCAAGCCGCGAGCCGGAACTGGCCGGTGTCTGGGGCGCGGTCGTCGGATCGTTCCTGACCATGATCGTTACGCTCGCCATCGCCTTCCCGATCGGCGTTTCGGCGGCGATCTATCTTGAGGAATTTGCCCCCAAGAACCGACTGACGACGATCATCGAAGTGAATATCAACAATCTGGCGGCGGTGCCTTCGATCGTCTTCGGTCTGCTTGGACTTGCCGTATTCCTGAATTTCTTCGGCATGCCGCGCTCAGCCCCGGTGGTCGGCGGCATGGTGCTGGCGCTGATGACCCTGCCGATCATCATTATCGCCTCGCGCGCTTCGCTGCGCGCCGTGCCGCCGTCGATCCGAGAGGCGGCGCTCGGCATCGGAGCGTCCAAGGTCCAGACCGTATTCCATCACGTCCTGCCGCTGGCGATGCCGGGTATCATGACCGGCACCATTCTCGGGATGGCGCATGCGCTGGGCGAAACCGCGCCGTTGCTGATGATCGGCATGGTCGCCTTCATCGTCGACATTCCCGGCGGCTTCACCGATCCCGCGACGATCCTGCCGGTGCAGATATTCATGTGGGCGGATTTCCCGGAAGCTGGATTCCAGCAGAAGACTTCGGCGGCGATTTTGATTTTGCTGCTGTTTTTGGTCATCATGAACGCCATTGCGGTGATACTGCGCAGGCGCTTCGAGCGGCGCTGGTAAGGGGTAGAGGATATGAACATCATGACGGAAGCCGGCGTCGAACAGAAACTGAGCAGCGCAACCAATGCCCCTTCGATCAAGATGAAGGGCGACAAGGTCTCTGTTCATTACGGCGAGAAGCGAGCTCTGTTCGACGTGGATCTCGATGTCCGCGAGAACCAGGTGACGGCGTTGATCGGCCCATCGGGCTGTGGCAAGTCGACCTTCCTGCGTTGCCTGAACCGAATGAACGACACGATCGATATCGCGCGGGTGAGCGGCAAGATAACGCTCGACGGCGAGGATGTTTACGACCCGAAAATCGATGTCGTCGAGCTACGAGCTCGCGTCGGCATGGTTTTCCAGAAACCGAACCCGTTTCCGAAGTCAATCTATGAAAACGTCGCCTACGGTCCGCGCATTCACGGCCTGGCCAGGAGCAAGTCCGAGTTGGACGGCATCGTCGAATCGAGCCTGAAGAAGGCCGGTCTGTTCAACGAGGTCAAGGATCGCCTGCTCGAGTCGGGCACCGGTCTCTCCGGCGGACAGCAGCAGCGCCTGTGCATCGCGCGCGCCATCGCCGTGTCGCCGGAAGTGATTCTGATGGACGAGCCCTGTTCGGCTCTCGATCCGATCGCCACGGCCCGCGTCGAGGAACTGATCGACGAACTGCGCCAGAACTACACTATCGTCATCGTCACCCACTCGATGCAGCAGGCAGCGCGCGTGTCGCAACGCACGGCGATGTTCCATCTCGGCTACCTGGTCGAGGAGGGCGCAACCGACAAGATGTTCACCAATCCCGACGACAAGCGCACCCAGGACTACATCACCGGCCGGTTCGGCTGAGCGGTCCGGCGAATTTCGAACACGAGGACAGGATCATGGGTGAACACACCGTCGCATCTTTCGACGAGGAACTGGAGCACATCGACAGGCTGATCCGCGACATGGACGAGCTCGCCGCCGCGATGGTCGCAGCCTCGATCCGCGCGTTGCTTGCGTCAGACAATGCGATGGCGCAGCGTGTTGTCTCGGACGACGCCATCATGGATGCGCGGCAGCGCGAACTCGACGATAGCGCGATCACCCTGATCGCCAAGCGGCAGCCGATGGCACAAGATCTGCGCGCCGTGGTTGGCGCAATCCGCATGGCCGGCGATCTCGAGCGCATCGGCGACCTGGCCAAGAACATAGCCAAGCGGGTCAGCGCAGTCGGGCAGAGCGCCACGCCGCGTAATCTGTCGCACGGCATCGACGCGATGGCGGATCTCGTTCTCGAGCAGCTCCGCGGCGTGGTCGAGCACTATGTGTCGCGCAATGCCGGCGCGTTGAAAGAACTGCGCGCCGACGACCAGAAGATCGACGTGAAATACACGGCGGTTTTTCGCGAACTCCTGACCTACATGATGGAGGATCCGCGCAACATCACCGCCTGCACGCATCTGCTGTTCTGCGCCAAGAATCTCGAGCGTATCGGCGATCATGTCACCAACATCGCCGAAAACGCCTACTTTGTCGTGACCGGGCAGCAATTGCCGGCGGATCGCCCGAAGCTCGACGAAACGACGATGTCGGCGCCGGCGACATGACAGGAGTGACCGGCCGATGATCGCGCCGCGCATCATGGTGGTGGAGGATGAAGAGCCGCTGGGCGTCCTCCTCCGCTACAATCTGGAATCCGAAGGCTATCAGGTCGAGGTTGTGACGCGCGGCGACGAGGCCGAAATCCGGCTGCAGGAAAACGTGCCCGATCTGCTGGTGCTCGACTGGATGGTGCCGGCGGTTTCGGGCATCGAGCTTTGCCGGCGCCTTCGGGTGCGTCCCGAAACCGAGCGGCTGCCGATCATCATGCTGACCGCGCGCGGCGAGGAGAGCGACCGGGTGCGCGGCCTTTCCACCGGAGCCGACGACTATCTGGTCAAGCCGTTCTCGACACCGGAATTCATGGCCAGGGTCAAGGCGCTGCTGCGCCGCGCCAAGCCGGAAGTACTGTCCAGCGTGCTGAAGGTCGGCGACATCATGCTCGATCGCGAATCGCACAGGGTCTATCGCAAGAAGAGCGAGATCCGGCTCGGGCCGACCGAATTCCGGCTGCTCGAATTCATGATGCGGCACCCGGGTCGAGTCTTCTCGCGCAGCCAGTTGCTCGACAATGTCTGGGGCGAGACGATCTACATCGACGAGCGCACGGTGGACGTCCATGTCGGCCGGTTGCGCAAGGCGGTCAACAATGGTCGCATGCCCGATGTCATCCGCACCATCCGCGGCGCGGGCTATGCGATCAGGGAAGACTAGGGATGTGCTGATATTCAGGTGATGCCGACCTGCGAACGGCGGCTTCCTGCGCTTTCCGGTGCTCGCGTACCCAAAA
Organism: Mesorhizobium sp. M5C.F.Cr.IN.023.01.1.1; assembly: GCF_003997585.1. Classification (NCBI taxonomy): domain Bacteria; kingdom Pseudomonadati; phylum Pseudomonadota; class Alphaproteobacteria; order Hyphomicrobiales; family Phyllobacteriaceae; genus Mesorhizobium; species Mesorhizobium sp. M5C.F.Cr.IN.023.01.1.1. The sequence continues at coordinate 102,889 of NZ_RZSU01000008.1, forward strand.
GTGCGCTCCGCTCCGGTTCTCGGAACCCACCATTCTCGACTCGGCCTGACCTGAATCTCAACACACCCCAAGTCGCGATCCGGGGATCCCTGCCTTCGAATTCAAGCCACGTTCTTTCCGACCGAGCCGGCTCGTGCCTGGATGCTCGGCGCGAAGATCTCCTGGTCGACGAAGCTCAGCGCCCGCATGGCGCAGCCTTCTCGGATCAGCGGCAGTTCGTTCGGCTCGGTGTCGAAGGAAATCGAACCCGAATGCTGGCCGCCGGCGGTCTGGGCGATGGCCTCGCGCAGGGCCGGCTCGATCAGGTCGAAGGCGGCAGCGCTGGCACCGACCATTGCGACCGGGGCCGGATCGATCAGCGCGAACAGGCTGCCGAGCCCGAAGCCGAGCGCTTCGCCGGCCTTGCGGTAGGCTTCGCGCTCCGGTCCGTCCGTCTCGCGCGCCCGGGCCGCCAGTGCCCGCATCTCGGCGTCGCTGACATCGGCGACCGGCTCGGCGTTCTCGCTCAATTGCCTTGCGTTGCGCCAGATAGCGTAGTTGCCGGCATAAGCCTCGACGCAACCGCGCCGCCCGCAGCGGCAAAGCGCGCCGCCCGGCCGATGAATCATGTGGCCGAATTCGCCGCCTGAGGAATGGGTGCCGGTGAACAGCTCGCCCTTCAGCACCAGCCCCATACCGATGCCATGCGAGAGCAGGATGGCGATGAAATCGTCGCGGTAGCGATCCGGGTCGCGCCAGCGCAGCGCCACGGCCATCATGTTGCAGTCGTTCTCCATGATGGCCGGGATGCCGAACTCGCGTTCCAGAATGTCGGCAAAGGCGATGTTCGTCTGCGGCGTGATCGGCGACCACAACATGGCGCGCGCATGGGAATCGGTAATACCCTGGATCGCCAGCGCGATGCGGGCGACGCTTTGGACGTCGAGGTCGGGGTCTTCGAGCCGGCGCCGGACGATGGCGACACATTCGTCGATCAGCTCGTCGCGCGACATGGTCAGCGTGTCCAGCCGGCGCTGTTCCTCGGCGACCACTTGTCCGGCATAGTCGATGACAGCGACCGACAGGAAATTCAGCGACAACACGACGGCCAATACCGTAGCGGCTTCCGGATTGAGGCTGAGGCCAACCTGCGGCCGGCCACGTTTCAGCGAAACGGTCTCACTCGCCTTGGTCTCGGCCAGGATGCCTTCCTGGATCAGGTCGGAAGAGATCGCCGATATGGTCGAATGGCTGAGGCCGGTGGTTGCGGCGATCTCGGTCCGCGACGGCTGGCCTGCGCGGCGTACGGCCGAAATGACCATCGCCCGGTTGCGCCGGCGCAAATCGTCATGGCGGATCCCAACCGACATTGTTTTGCCTCCTCCCATTGCCGCGGCCGCTCATGAATCGGAAGCCGTCAGGCCGACAAATACTGGCAGAAACAGAACGACCTG
>NZ_RZSU01000090.1:0-24898 GCF_003997585.1 Mesorhizobium sp. M5C.F.Cr.IN.023.01.1.1
GAGTTGGTCGCCGAGGGCGTCCTGAAGTTTGCGGACGAGACGCGTGTGGGAGCGCAGTTGGGTCACGCGGCGCTCCTGACGGGTGCGCTGTCGATCTGACGGATCGAACGGTAGCCCGGAGGGCAGACCTGCTCGAAGCTGACGCGATCGGCCGGCAGGCTACCAGCAATGGCGATGGTGTTGCCGATCGCAACAGGATCGCCGAGCCGCCGCATCGGCCAGCCGACAAGTTTCAGGATGCGCTCAAAGCGAAGATCGGTCGCTGTGACAATCTCGCTGTAGCCGTTCGCCATCGACCATTCGATGATGCCGGCGAACATCGTGAGCGTCGCGCGATGAACGAAACCCCCTTCCCTGTCTGCGGCATGGGAAGTGTCGACGCAGAAGCGCGAACTCTCGACCATCGCGGGATGTTTGGCGTGTGAACCTTTTTCGAGCAGTTGGGGAAAGGTGTGCTCGAGCATCGTCGGCCCACAAGCTGGAAGAAGACGGACGCAACCGGCGACCAGCTCCCTCTCGGTAATCGCCAGAACGCAAGTCGGTTTCAGATCATCGTACTGATCGCGTTCCTCCCCCTCGGTGACAGAGATGTCCCATTCAAGACGACCGCCGAACACCGCTGCGCGGAGACGGTACATCTGTTTCAGCAAACTTGGATGGCGTTCGTATTGGTCGGGCGAGACGGTCAGTATCCGCATCATGATCTCCGCATGAACAGGTCATGCGGAGACAAAACATCTCGTCGGGCGTGTGCCTACGTGCAGATCTGCAGCCGGTGATTCTGCCGAATCGATGGTCTAGCTATGGAAACGCGAGGGCAGGCAGGGACTAAAGTGCTGATGAAGAGGTGCAAATCTGCATTTCATGCCCACGGTCGCGAACAGCGGGAATCGACCTAACTTACGGATAACTATTGAAAAATCAGTCTGACTGTGAATGGTCCCGCAACATGTTAACTTCTCATTAACCAAAAAGGCCTTGCGGCTACCGTCGAATCGCACATAGTAATCACGCTTTCCTGCCATATGGACCCGGAAAAGCGTTATTCCCAGGTGGGGCGGTGAAATTGAACGTGGTGCAGACTTTCGACCTCGACATAGACTTTGACGAGGAGATTCTCCAGCAGGGCGAACTCATCTCCGACAAGCTCAACATGCTGCGCCTGGAGCAGTATCCGCCGGATGCTGAGAAAGGCCTTCGGCTGTTTTCCTCGGCCGAGGTTGCCGATTTTCTTGGCGTGACGCAAAACCATATCAAGAAACTACATCTTGAGGGAAAGGGGCCGGAGCCGCTCGTATCCCAGTCCGGCCGCCGCTCGTACACGGCGGCGCAGATGATGGAGTTGCGCGCCTTCCTCGACAAACACGGCAGAACTGATTTCAAGCGCTATGTGCCTCACCGGCGCGGCGGCGAAGGCCTTCAAGTTATCTCCGTTGTGAATTTCAAAGGTGGGAGTGGAAAGACAACCACCACGGCCCATCTTGCACAGTACCTCGCTCTCACCGGCCATCGTGTCCTTGCGATTGACCTCGACCCACAGGCTTCACTCACTGCTCTTCATGGGATGCAGCCCGAACTTGACAAGAATCCGTCGCTTTTCGAGGCGCTCAGGTACGATGATCAACGCAGGTCGATCACGGACGTAATTCAACCGACGAATTTTCCGGGGCTCGACATCGTCCCGGCAAACCTCGAACTCCAGGAATACGAGTACGAGACACCACTAGCGGCTTCGAACAAAAATTCCCCTGAAGGGCGGATGTTCTTCACCCGCATTACGCAGGCCCTTAAAGAGGTCGACGATCGATATGACGTGGTTGTGATCGATTGCCCTCCTCAGCTGGGCTATCTCACGCTCACCGCGCTGACAGCCTCCACATCTGTTCTTATCACGGTCCATCCGCAGATGCTCGACATCATGTCGATGAGCCAGTTCCTGCTGATGCTTGGCGGGATCTTGCAGTCGATAAAGGGGGTCGGGGCGAAAGTCCGGCTGAAGTGGTTCCGCTATCTGGTGACGAGATACGAGCCGACGGACGGGCCGCAGGCACAGATGGTTGGTTTCATGCAGGCGATGTTCAACAAGCGGATGCTCACCAATCAGATGGTTAAGTCCACCGCCATATCCGATGCCGGTATTACCAAGCAGACCCTTTATGAGGTTGAGCGCAGCCAGTTCACGCGTTCAACGTATGACCGTGCGATGGAGTCCCTCAACGCAGTCAATAGCGAGATTGTCTCGCTGATACACAAAGCATGGGGGCGGAAGTGACCGCTTTCTTGACAGCCGTGCAGAACCGCAAAAAACTTCGCGAAATCAGCGCAGTAAATACGAGAATGGAGGGTGCAAATGGCTAGAAAGCACCTCTTGGCCAACATCGGGGCGACCGTGGGCGATCGGAAGCCGAGCAATTCATCGGAGAGCAGGGCCGAATATGCCCGTCGTGGCGCAACGCGCTCGATGATGCAGTCTCTCGATGAGATGGCGGAAAACTCTATGCGCGTCCTCGAGGGCGAGATGATCGTATCCCTTGATCCGGACCTCCTTGAGGCCTCCCCTTTCGCTGATCGGATTGCCAGCAACGACGAGGATTTTTCCGCCTTAGTCTCGGCTATTGAGCAGGCTGGTCAGTCCTCGCCTATCCTCGTTCGGCCTCACCCAGATGTTTCTGGCCGCTTTGTCATTGTTTACGGCCATCGCCGTGCTCGCGCTGCCCGTCAGCTCGGCATCGCTGTGAAGGCCGTCGTCAAGCCGATCGAGGACATCGCACATGTGATCGCACAGGGGCAGGAAAACACGGCCCGCTCCGACCTCACTTTCATCGAAAAGGCCCTGTTTGCACGTAAACTGACCGGCTCCGGAATTGACAAGGAGACGGTCAAAAGCGCGCTTACAATCGACGATACGCTCCTGTCCCGAATGCTGGCAGTTGCGGAGCACGTTCCCGAACATGTTCTGGATGCATTGGGCTCCGCGAGAGGCGTTGGGAGGGATCGCTGGGAGGAGCTCAAGAAACTTCTCCAATTGCCTGGCAAATCGGCCCAGGCGTCAAATCTAATTCGAAGCGACGAGTTTGCGAGTGTCGATACGGACCAGCGCTTCGCAGTTTTGCTCGACGACCTGAAGAAGAAGGCGAAGAGCAAAAAAACCGCGGTAGCCAAGCCTGCGGAAAGGTCTTGGTCACTTGCGGGTAATGCCGTGAAAGTCGCAACAAAGGATACCGGGAAGGGCTTTACTTTGGCACTCAAGGCCAAGGACGCGTCTCGGTTTGGGGCGTATCTCTCGGAACACCTAGAACGCTTCTATCAAGAGTTCCAGAAGACGGAGCAGATGTAAGAAAAGTACGAAACCGCAAAAGAAAAAGGCCACCGAAACGAATTCCGGAAGCCCTTCTCTGTAGTGTCGCAGCTGAGAGAATCGCATTTCCGGGAATCGCCGTCAAGGGCTGATCAAGCCCAGCGCCGTTTTGGCGAGCGGATTTCTTTTGCCTGAACACAGGTGAAGACAATGGAAACGCATTTTTCAACGACGCCCTTTGGGCGGCGGCCGATGACGCTTGGCATGATCTCAAGCCAAGTCACTGCAAGGGCAGTGCCGAAGGACGCGACCGTCCACAAATGGCATGTCTTCCAAGATATCAAAGACGCCAGGATCGCTCTGGGCGCCACTGATCGCGCTCTGGCCATTCTCGACGCGCTGTTGTCGTTCCATCCGGACACGGCGCTTTCTGGCGACAGCGAGCTGATCGTCTGGCCATCAAACGAGCAGCTGATCCGCCGCGCCAACGGAATGCCGCCAACGACTTTACGGCGGCACCTGGCCGTCTTGGTCGAGTGCGGATTGATCATCCGTCGGGACAGCCCCAACGGCAAGCGCTTCGCCCGGAAAGGGCAGGGGGGCGAGATCGAGCAAGCCTACGGCTTCGACATCTCGCCGATCGTGGCGCGCGCAGCGGAGTTCAAGGAGCTGGCGGAAGTCGTCCGAGCTGAGAAGAAGGCCTACCAGGTCGTTAAGGAACGGCTAACCATATGCCGGCGTGACATCGTCAAGATGATCGACGCTGGCATTGAGGAAGGCGTGCCGGCGAACTGGGGCAGGGTCCAGCAGGCCTACCAGGCGATTGTCGGCCAGATACCACGCACCGCACCCAGACAGGCCTTTGAGGCGATTGCCAAGGAGCTGGAGGGCCTTTGGGCTGAAGTGCGTGAAGCATTGGAATCATTTGTAAAAACACAGAAAGTGGACGCCAATGAGTCCCGAAATGGACGCCACATACAGAATTCAAAACCAGACTCTAAATTTGAATCTGAAATTGGCTTAGGAAATAAAGATGAAGCGGACGGCAACGTCGCGGACACCGACAACGTACGGAGCCTGCCAAAGCGCGAGCTGCCGTTAGGAATTGTGCTGGATGGCTGCCCGAACATGCTTTGGCTGGTGAAGGGCGGCGGCGGAATCCGCAACTGGCGTGAATTTCTGGCCGCGGCCGAGATTGCCCGGCCGGCCATGGGCATCAGCCCGAGCGCCTGGGAGGAAGCGCGAACGGCAATGGGTGAGCAGCAGGCGGCGATTACCATTGCCGCGATTTACCAGCGGCAGGACCAGATCAACAGCGCCGGCGGCTATTTGCGCAGCCTGACGGACCGGGCAAAGGCCGGAAAGTTCTCGGTCTGGCCGATGGTGATGGCCTTGTTGCGGGCCAAGCTTGACGCGTCGAAGACGACCGGAACCGGGACCGGAGCTGAAGCCGCTGCCGTCGATCTGGAGACCGCGGGCAAGATTGTGCGCACCGAATCACGACTGGAAATCAGTGATGCGTTGCGCCGCAGCCTCGACAAGCCGGGGCGCGGATCATGATCCGCCGGGCGGGTTTCGATCCGAACTATGGAACATGGACGGTGGCTGCATCGCTTGTCGGGAAGCGCATCTTATGAGAGCATCGAGGGCATGAAAAAGGAACACGACCGGGAACCGACGCCCGATGAAGCCGCCGGAATAGTGTGGTGGAACTCACTTGCCGAATCCGATCGTGCGGCGTGGCTGGCGCGGGCTGACAGCGCGGTTCCAGCTGATGCCTGGGCGGCGTACAAGCGGCTTTGGGACGGTGAGTGTCAGCCACGGACCGTAAACTGAGGACCGTTCTAAAGCGAGGACGACGTCCCTGTATCTCGGTCAGCTCGCGGGAAGTTCGGCGACGAGACCAAGCCGGCGGGCTCGATCGAGCAGGTTCTTGACTGATGAGGCCGACCATTTTGCGCTTCCTCGTGGGGTACGCTCATGCAGGCGCTCGAGCTGGCCAGCGATGTCGCGTAGCGACAGGTCTGGGTTGGACTGCGAAATCCCTGCCACGAGGGTCATCAGGCGATCTTCGGGAAGCTGCGGAGACGCCCGTTTTAGCAAGGTGGGATCGGCCAGGCGCTCGGTGACGAGCCACTTCACTACCCGCCGCAGTCGTTCAGGCGTCCAGTCGAGGCCGCGCTGCTTCAGGACCCGAGCGATATCATCCCAGTTGTGGTCTGGTCGCATCCGGCGGACCGTCGGAAGCCACTGGTTCATCGTCGATTGTATCCGTCGGCCATAGGCTGCCCTTTGCGCCGCGGTCATCTTCGCCAGGGCTTCAGGCTTGCGCTCCCGGATGCCAGGATTGCCCGGCAGCCGCCCCTTCGATCGCGCAGCGATGATGCCGGCCTTGGTCCGCTCCGAAATCAGCGCACGCTCGAGCTGGGCGACGGCGCCGAGCACCTGCAGCGAAAACATGCCCTGTGGCGTCGACGTGTCGATCGGATCTCGGAGAGAACGGAAGTGCGCGCCTTTGTCAGTCAGATCCTCGATGACCTGAAGAAGATGGCTGACCGAGCGCGCAAGGCGATCGAGACGCACAACGACCAGGACATCGCCGACGCCGATATCGCCGATCAACCGCAATAGGGCAGGGCGGGCTCTCGACGCGCCGGATCCATGTTCCTGAACGATGACGTCGCAGCCGGCCGATCGCAGCTCAATTTCCTGCGCTTCCGTCGCTTGTTCGTCCGTCGACACGCGCGCGTAGCCGATTTGCCGGCCCTGTGGTCGACCGGAGCGTCGATTTTGCGCTTCACGGGCCATTTGCGGCGTCTCTCAGCATCGGGAAGGGGATGTTGTACAAACACCGAAGATATCAACAAACGATCGTTTGTAAACGTCTCTTGTGGCCCTTTACATCGCTCGTACCGCCTCGATGAGCCGGTAAATCAACGTTTTTCGGCCTGCTGAGCGTCCTAGGGCGTCGTGCTGTACAGTCCCGATATGGGGTCATTATCGATAGTGAACTTTTCCGCCAGGATCATCGCCTGTGACGGAAGTTAATGCCCAGATAGATTCCGTTGCGCGAATCGGATACAAAGGAATCAATGGCTTATGAATTCGCCGATCTGCCTCTAAAGACCCTGATCGGGCCGCTCGCCCGCGCCGAAGACCTTTTGGCCCGCCTCGACGAGCGCGTGCACAAAAGCCCGGTCCGCGACGGTTTTATCCAGCGTCAGCATTTTGCCGACGCAGCGTCGGCGCTGTGGCTCGACGGCGAGCTCGTCCATGTCGAAGACCTCGTCCTGCACGACGCCCACATGGACATCCGCACTCCGACCCACGAGCTCACCCGCGCCCACGCCGTGTTGCGCGCCCGCCGCCGTATCTTTGGCCACAAACCGGACTGGGCGCTTTCTCGCGTTGGCGTTTTGGCGTTGCGCGGCCGCGAAGGGCAGGGTCGCGAAGGATCGAGCGCGGGGCGGGCTGGCTCCCGATCCGATGCCGCTACGGCGGCCGGTGGGGCAGGCGACGACGCCGACGAAAGCCTTTCCGAAGACACCGACCAGGAGGATGCTCTTGCCGAAGAACTGGCGGAGATCGACGCCGTGCTGGCCCGCTCCAGCCGGCTCCTGGCGGGCGAAAAGTTCGCGCTGCGCGCCGCGGACGGCGAAGATGTCGACACGGCAGTGCAGGGAGCGACAGCGCGGGAGGCCTTGCCGAACAGTCTCGGGCCGCTGATCCGCGACCTCGACTGGGACGAGGACCAGCGGCTGACCGACTGGCTCGCCGTCGTCGACCGGCTCCGCGGCGAAAACATGCCGGCCGTGATGCAAGCGGCGATCGCCTGGGAGGCGTGGCAGGACATCGAGCCGCTGCAGCACCAGCATTGGCTCGGTCCGCTGCTGGTGGCCGCGCTGCTCAGGGAGCGCGGCAAGGTCGCTTCGCATCTTTTTTGCCTCAATGCCGGATTGCGCATCGTTCCGCGGGAACGGCGGCGGGCGCGCGACCGGACCACCCGGCTGGTGGCGGTCCTCGACGCGTTTTCAGAGGCCGCTGCGGCCGGGCTGAAGGAACTCGACCGGCTGGCGCTGGCTAAAAGCCAGATGGAACGCCGGCTGAGGAAGAGGCGAAAAAACTCGAGCCTGCCGGCGCTGATCGATCTGGTGCTGGCGCGGCCGGTGGTCTCGGCGGGATTGATCGCGGCCGAACTCAAGGTCAGCCAACGTGCCGCGCTCGGCCTTGTCGCCGAACTCGGCATCCGGGAAGTGACGGGCCGGGGGCGCTACCGGGCGTGGGGATTCGTGTGACGAAGAATCGAGGTGCCGGGGATTGCCACAGTCAGGGCGTCGGAATCTGCCCACATCAGGTGCGTCAGTGAGCGCGGATTATTCACTATCTGAAGCCCATCGCTGAGCTCGCCTACCGCCTGACGCTCCCGACAAAAGAGGAGCTGCTGGATGATGATGTGATGAGCGTAATCGAAGCCATGAGCGCCAGCTACGGCGATCGGCTCGGCATAGAACCGGCGGAGATCGTCAACTCCCACCGGGCTCTGGTCAAAACCCTTTCCGGGACGGTGCGCAGGGCCTCGGCCGCGCTTTGACGGAAGCCCCTTCAGGAGGCAGGGCGTTGAGGGTACCTCGGTCTCGACCAGTTGAAAGATGTCTTCCCTGTCCAACAGTTGTGAAAGGCCCCGCACTCAAAGGTCCTCAACGTTACAGCCGGTGCTATTGCTGTTATGAGATCTGGGTCAGCGGTACAAAAATCTGGGGCATGCGTCAGCATATGGCTGAGATCACGCGAAGGCGAACGGGCGAACTGCTTCGGAAGTTGTTCGAACTATTATTGGCACACCCGGGCGGGCTGAGAGCCCGCGAAGCGCTGGCCGAACTTGCCGATTCGGTATCGCTCACGGATTATGAAAATGGGACCTACACCTCAGGCGATCGCCGCTTTGAGAAAATCGTTAGATTTGCGACCGTGGATTGTGTCAAAGCAGGTTGGCTCGCGAAATCAAAGGGCCACTGGGAGGTCACTGAGGTAGGCCGAACGGCATTCGCTGAATTCGAGAATTCAGAAGCGTTTTACAGAGAGGCCTGCCGACTTTATTCCATATGGAAGGCGCGCCGAGACGCTCTGATCGGCGAGGTAGATGCAGGTACGGTAGAATCGGAGATCGGAGAGGCGGCCGAAACGTTAAATGTGACATTCGAGGAAGCCGAAGAACAAGCCTGGGCACAAATTGAGGCTTACCTTAAGACTTCGGACCCCTTTGAATTTCAAGAGATTGTTGCCGATCTGCTTGAAGGGATGGAGTATCACGTCTCTTGGATATCTCCACCAGGCAAGGACGGTGGCGTCGACATTATCGCATACACAGATCCTCTTGGCGCCCAAGGACCAAGAATTAAAGTTCAGGTCAAGCGGTGGCAATCCAAAGTTGATACTGACGGTCTACGATCCTTCCTCGCGACCATCAATGGAAGCGATATCGGGCTGTTCGTTTGCCTTGCAGGTTTCACGAAAGATGCGGAAAGCTATGCACGCTCTCAGGAAACTCGGCGCATAACGCTGATTGATGCAGAGCGACTCGTGGACCTTTGGATCGATCACTATGACCGCCTGGACGATGTAGCTCGACAGCGTCTGACGCTCACGCCGATCTACTTTCTGACTCCTCCAAAATAAAAAGCGAGCTTGATCGCGGGGAATTTACATAATCGCGGCAGATAACCGCTCTCTTCAATCTATGGAGTTGAGACCGCAGTCTTCGTTCCACCCCCGTGCTGCGTGGCTCGTGGTCTACAACGAACTTTTACAACTCCTCGGGAGAAGGTCTCGTCGGTCGCCTTACTTGACCAAATGAATGCCTCTCCTGGGCGGAGATTTGACATCTTCTCGGGCGTCAGCGAGCCGAGGGCAGCGTTGGCCTTCTGGAGGTGCTTAAGCCATGCTGGCGAGTTGAATTTGTGAAGGATGAACTGGCTCGAGAGCTCGATGAGCGAGACAGGTACCGACGGCGGATCCTGACTGGCGACCATGATGCTTGTCCCCTTATGACGCATCTCGCGAACGACTTCGATTAAGCCAGCGACGAGGTCGGGGCTCTCGATGTACTTGTGTGCCTCGTCGAACACGACGAGTTTGTTGAACGAGCGCTCGATCCCGTTCTCGTCGCGATACTTCGCGTCGGCGAAGAGCTGAAGGAGCACAACGAAGAGGCCGAGCGCTTCGTCCTTTTCGATGAACTCGTCGCGGAGGTCGACGATGATGAGGCGGCCTGGGCGGATCTCGTCCCTCAGGCGAACCGAGTCGTCGATGTACTCGCTCGCGAGTTCGAGCCGCATCTTCGCCATGTGCTTCAGGTGTTCGGGCAGCGACGAGGCTTCGATTCCCTGGTGCAGTCTCTCAAGTGTGAGTTCCTCGCGTAGCGACTTCATCAAGCGCTTGAGCTGACGGATGTAGGTCGCCTGGTTGCCGACGGCGCCCATGAGAAAGCACCAGTGGCTCGTCTGCAGTTCGGCTGCGCCGAACTTCAGCGGGCGCACCTCGATTCCCGGGTATTCCTTCTTGCGCTCCTCTAGCTTGTCGGCCGGAGCTAGGAGAAGGACGTCAGTGAGTGAGGAGGGCTCGGCGCCGAAGGTCTCCTTCAACGCCTTCACTTGGTCGGCCTCGCTGTTCGGCGCGACCATCGACGTGAACTCAGGTGGGTAGTCCATCGTAGGGCTATAGTGGAAAATGACTGTCGCGAGCGGCCGCGGCAGCACGTTGATATTCGGGATAGGCAGCGAGGCCATCTCGGCGATGGTCCCGAGGGTGTAGCTCTTGCCGCCGCCCTGTACACCGAAGAGGCTGATAGTGTGCGTTTGATTAAGGTCGATTGCGACGCGGCGGCCAGAGACGTCACCGAGGAGTCCGTATTGGGGAGAGTCGCCTGTAACGCCGAGCATAATGTCGTAGGGAACGGCAGGCGCTATCTGCGCCTCGACGCTAGGGGCGGCCCGCGGTTCCTCTGATGCCGGCAGCTCGCGACGTGCCGACACGGGCGCCACACTGGCGGCTGAAGCAAACTCCGGCGGGGCCACCGGAGCATTCGGGCGCGCTAGGGGCTCCACGGCGGGCGTGGGCACCGCCTCCCGCGGAGAGGTGGGCAAGGGCGGCGGGACGCCGGGCTGGCGGCCGCGCAGCTCCTCCCAAGACACTGAGCGGCCGCGCGGCAATCCGAGGAAGGCAGCAGTGTCGAGCGTCGGCACGGAGGGGGCACGCTCGCGGCGGCGGCGAATTTCTGCGACGCCTCGCGGGCGCGGGTCATCGCTCGGACCTCCGCTCCCCGAACTGGAGCTAATGCTCGCCGACGTCTCGGTGCTTGGCGCGGCAGCGTTGACGAGCTGGCGAATCAGGTTGACGCCGATGCGGTGGTATTCGATGCCGCCGTCGCTCTCGGGCGGCTCGGTGCCCGGCTTGGCGAAGTCGAAAATGAGCGCGCTGCGTGTGAAAGCGAGCTGGTATCCGTCGTCGAGTGTGTGGACGAAGTAGCGAGCCTCGTCCGCAGCTTCATGGCTAATGGCGCCGTAGCGTTCCGCGCGCTCCAGGTAAAACTCGAGGAGCAGCGCAAGTTCACGCGTCTTGAACGCTCGGTCCGGGCGATCCTGTCGCGTGCGCTGCGGGTCGAAGTGGTGCGCGACCATCTTCTCGCTCTGGGCGATCTGCTCAGCGATGCTCGCCTTGAGCGCGTTGTATTGTGCGAGATCGCCAACACCCGAGTAGCACTTCACCTCGACAAGGCGGCAGGTGACTTTCCGCCGGGTGAGGTCGAGGTCGAAGAGCCCAAGGTCCGTTCGCCTGAAGCTGAGCTCGTCGCCCAGCTCGTTGGCGTGTGCCTTCAGCACTCGATAGAGCTCGAGGTGTGCATCGAGCGGGACGACGACTTGGTTCTCGAAGACACCCTGATGTTCCAAGTAGAGACGTGAAAGCGCTAGGCCGAGAGCTTCTGCACGTTGTGTCGGCGACGAGACGAGCTTTAGCGCTAGGCGTCCCGAAAGGGACCGGAGCTGATCGAGTAGTGCCACGGCGTGGCGCCCCTCGGCCGGGAGCCCGTACTGCTCGAGCACCGGGCGCAGCAGCGCTTCGAGCTCAGCAACCGAGCGAGAGGTGATCACAAGCCGGTGGCCCAGCGTGCTCGCCATCTCGGGGGAGTGGTCGATGAGGTAATCGGGGCGCGTCGCGTGCCCGCCGTGGTCGAAGAACTCGATACCGAGATTTCGGTCGAGGGTGAGCACCCAGTCGCTAACCTCGTGGACTTGATGCAGGAGAGCGCGATCGTCGGGGCCGAGCACGAGGCTGACCACAGGCCGCAGATTGACGCCGCTCTGGCCAGTGGCGATGGTGGCAGTGGCACTCGACATCGCGGCCGCGAGGCTGCCGAGCAGATCGGAGAACTCCTCGGCAGCCTCAATCGGTTGCGCCACGCCGTGGCGAGGCAGGCGCCGCCACTCAACGGTCAGCTCGTCCTCATGATATTCGGTCGAGAATTCCTGCACGAGACCGTGCACGAAGGCCGTCGCATGGCGCGGGTCGGCTTTGCGCGCGGCCACTTCCTCGGCCGGGAACACGTCAAAGAGCAGCGATAGGTGGGCCGCGTGCATCTCGGGGCTGGTACGAAAATCCTTGGTGGCGCGTACCGCGAGGCGCAGCTTCGGATGGAGGTGAGTCTCCGCCGGTATGGAGAACGCGTCCGCTTCACGCGCGGCGGCTCCGCCGTCGCTCGTCAGCAGCGCAGTGATTTCTTCGCCGATGCCAGGTCCATCCGGATCGGGCACAAAAAGCCGGATGTCGTAGCGTAGGTCGGCGAACCCCGGCTCCTTCTGCAACTCGATCAGCATGTCACCGAGGACGCCCGCGCGGCCAGCATTGAAAGCGTTGATGGTAAGCGTCCTAACGTAGGGGTGCTGAACCAAGTAGCGGCAAACGCGCGAGGCAAGATAGACGCCGTCGATGAGCGCGCCGCCAATAGCCGGTTCCGGTAGGCCGAACGCGCTGCACACCTCGCCAACGAGCCCGCGCGGGTCCTCCTCGTTCGACGGCGCGAACAGCGTCCAAAACGGATTGATGCTGTCGACGGCGGTCAGAACGTGCCCGGCCTCTGTGGGAATAACGGGCGGGAAGCTCGTCGGCGACATGAGTCGCAGGAGGGCCTCGCGCGTCGGGACCACGTATTCGCGCGGCGCGGTTCTCGCCGCGGCCACCCAGCACCCACCGAGCTTTGCCCACGTGGCGAACCAGAGCGCCCGGAGCGGGTGGGTCGGAGCGACAAGCACCGCGTCGCGGCGGCGGCCACGGTAATCGACGACGGCAATGAGCACCGAGTCGAGCGCGAGAACCTTACGCAGGTCAGAGAAGGCGCGCTGCGAGTCACTCTTCGCGGTAGCCTCAGCGCGGCGCATGAGGTCGGCGAGCAACTCGAGGTACGCCTCAGCGTAGTCGCGAGCAAGGTCGGCGTGAGCAGCGGCGTCGATACCCTGCGTGACAAGCTCTGAAGGGCCGCATCGCACGGCCTCGAAGTAGCGAGAACGAGCCCCGAGAAAATGCTCCCCTGACGCCCCATTCGGCCAGCCGTTAACCTCGCCGGTACTCGGCCCCAGCACACCGAGGTTCAACGGAATGCGCCAACTGACCGGGCCGTCCGGCGCGGCTAGGATCTTCTGCTCAATGCTCTTGAGTGCGCGCGAGACCGGGACTTGCAGCGAGCCGTCGCGCCCGAGCTTGACCTCGAGCATCTGCGTACCCGTTACATGCTCCTTCGTCTTTTCTAACCATGCGGTACTCCCGAAGATGACGCTTGCCGGGTCCCGGTTATCGAGGATGGCGGCGAACTGTGCACTCAAGAGTGCGTGCTGCGCGCTCAGCTCACGCGGCATCGCTCGCTGCGCCGGCTCGATCTCGACCTCGGCGTCCGGCAGGACATAGAACACGTCGCTCTCGTTCGCGCCAGGCAGTGCCGCTTGAGTGTCCGAGCTCCACGTCACGGTTTGGCCGTTCGAATCGACGAGAGGGATGAGGTCTCCGCTTTCCGTTTGCGCGAGCACGCGAATGAAGTGCCAGCCTTCTTCCCACTCGATCTTGTTCAGCGCCAAGAAGGAGATGGTCGCCCTGTCAGTCGCGGACTTCCATCCGGTCTTGCTACGCGCGAGGCCTATCGGACCGTGTTCTTTGGAGATGACCTGAGCTACGAACTTGGCGAGGCCGTGCACCTTCGTCGGGTGCGGTTGTACCTGGAAGGTGACGTTGAACTTCTTGAGGCTGCTGACCGGCAGAATGCGCTGTCCGATGAGATGCGCAAGGGGTTCTGTGGTCTCATCGTCGTCGACGACCGGAAGGTCTGTCCGCACGTGGCCTATGAAGACCATGTCTGGCTGAACGCCGCCGTCCTCAAACTCCCACTTGTTGAAGGCAAGCGGCCAGAGCGATCTGTCGACGACGATGCGGCGCGCCCATTGGCGCGGGTCGTCGGTGCCCGCCTCTGCCAGGAAGTTGCCGAGGCTGTTGCGCACGGCGCGTTTGGCGAGACGCAGCTCCCCGACACGGCCTCGCTCAGACCGCGGGGACCAGGTGAGCTTCTCGACGCACTCACGGTTGCGAAATAGGCGTTGTGGCGCCTTCTCCGGCTGCGCTAACCACTCGAAGTCGGGCACGAGCCCTATCTCGTAAAGCGAGGCTCCGATGGCCTCGGCGTCGTTGCCGTTCACCTTCGCCGTCAGCAGGAACCGCGTTATCGAGAGCCCATCCGCGAAGGTCCACCGGCCCTCGGAGTCAAGCAGTTGACGCAGCGACTCTTGAACTGCTCCGCGCAGAGCCGGTGGAATCTCACCGACGAGTTGCTGAATGAGTTTCTCGTAGAGTCCGATAGTCGAGACCTCCTCGAACGTGGCGATGCCGAAGGAATCCTCAGCCGAAGCGCGAACCTCACTCGGGACGAACACGAGGAGTGGCTGACGCTGTGTGCCGTCGGCTCGCGGGTTCCGGAGCTCGACGAGCTTGGTACTGGTTACCGCAAACTCGGCCGGAATAGACAGCGTGCCATTAGTGAGCACGACAACCGTGGTGCTAGGCAGCTCTGCGCGAAGGCGGGCGCAGAGACGGATCATCAAGTCGACGTCAAGGTGACCAATGCGCATGCAGTGACCGGCCACGCGTGAGCGAAGCTGCTCCACGAGCACTGGCACGGCGACGTTTTCCAGCTCGACCGTGAGCTGCATCGGAGACAGCTCTTGGAATCCCGCGCTCAAGGCTGACCTCCCGCAGCCGTCTCATCGGCGGCGATGCGATACCTCGGTTTGATGGTTTGCGTGACGTAAGCATCGGAGAGGTCGCGGTAGAACCCCACTTCGCGGAGTCGCCCGGTGAAAGCGCGGATGTTGTCACGAAGTGCGTGGCGGTCGTCGATGCTCGTCGTCACGAAGCCGTCACCACGCGGTAGCTGATCGATGAAAATGCCATAGCGCTCGCGCAAGAACACCAGCAGATCGTCAATTCGCAGCTCACCCGTGTGGAACCCGGCAGTGCCGCCCGGCTTCAGGACGGCGATCTGAAGTAGTACCTCTAAAAGTCGGCTATCCAGCACGAAGCGGCGAGGCGCGTTCTTCGTTCTCCCCTGCGCGAGGGCCGCACCGGGCCGGTTCTTGAGTAGCAGGGAGTCGAGGCACTCGACTATGTACTGACGATGGAATCGGCCGCGAAGCGCGACGATCATCTCGATGTAAGCGTCGAATTCTGACAGCCCCATCTCCGTGACCGCCTTCAGCTCTGGATCGAGCTCAGCGTCTTTTACGCCCGACGTGTCCTCCACAAGACTCGAGATGCGTTGACCAAAGAACTTCTCGCGCTCGGCGTTTAGCGGAGCATCGAGGAACTGCAGAACCTCTCCCACCGAGAACTCGCCAGCCGACGGCTTCGGGAGCTTGCCACGACGAACAAGGTCGGTCGCGAACTCGTCGAGCTTCTTCGTCGCGAAATAGGCGCGCACGAAGGTCGGGATGCGCCGGTAGTGCGTGTCCGCGCTGCGCTGCGCGAGCGCCGCCATTCGCGTGCCAGGCTGGGCCGCGACGTCGACGAGCATGCCCAAGCGATAAGGGCAGTCGCCGAATGGGTTTTCGGCGCTCTTTGGGTTCATCGGGCATGCGCCTGTCGCGCATGTCGGATCTGCGCCTTTGCGATGCACCAACGCAGGCAAAAGCTTCAGGAGCCGCAGGTGATAAAGCCCGAGATGGAAGGCGATGAGCACCTTTAGATACTCGACCATCACCGAGCGCGGAATAAAGCGCTGGTAGAACAGCAGGCGCTGAGTGTCCTCGGCGAGCAGGTCCGCAGCGCCTAAACACAGCGGCGGGAAGCTCTCGCGGCCGGACCTAGTGTCGGGGGCATCTTCGACCTGATCGACCAGCCGTAGAAGCGCCTGGGTCTCGACGTCGAGGACGGTCGAGGCATCGGCCCTTCCGGTGACCTTATCATGGCCCTGAAAAAAGAAGTGGTTAAGGTGTTCAATCGCCTTCTGTCCGGCGCCATTCCGCGCGCCGGATAGCGTTTCGTAGAGGTGCTGAGCTGCGCCGTAGTCACGCGAGTGCTTCGGGTTGCGGAAGCGGTATGTGAAGCCATGCAACGGCCTCGGGGCCGCCACCGCCTGAGCCGCCTTTCCTCGATTCACGACGTCGAGTAGGTGCGTCTCTA
Organism: Mesorhizobium sp. M5C.F.Cr.IN.023.01.1.1; assembly: GCF_003997585.1. NCBI lineage: Bacteria > Pseudomonadati > Pseudomonadota > Alphaproteobacteria > Hyphomicrobiales > Phyllobacteriaceae > Mesorhizobium > Mesorhizobium sp. M5C.F.Cr.IN.023.01.1.1. The sequence goes on from NZ_RZSU01000090.1 coordinate 16,010, forward strand.
CCCAGCGTGCGAGGATATCAGGGTGCGCCTGGAACCCGGTAAACCACTCCGGGTGCTCCATGAACTCCTCGACGAAGCTTTCAACGGACAGTTCCACCTTGCGCCGCAGGCGGCTCGGGAAGCCGTTGTGCGCTAGCCGTGCGAAAAACGCGGTGAGCACGCGGTCCATCTCGAGGTGCTTGAAATCGAAGTAGCTGATCTTGGGCAGCCGGAACTCTCGATCGCGCTTGGACAAGGACATCAGAGCGCCCCTCCCAGAGCGCGCGTCATTTCGAGGCGACCGTCGGCATGCCGCGCGACGCGATAGAAGTCATGGCCAGAAGTGCTGAGGAGCACCTCTTGGTAGGGCGCAGATCCGAGCTGGTTCTTGAAGACGGCAAGGCTCAGGTAGTGGCCCTGCTCCTCTTCGACGCTTGGCCGGTAGCCCTCGTTCAGGCGTTGGAGCATCTCGTAGACGTCGAGCGAGACGAGGAGTTCGGCAACGAGCCCGGCCTTGTCCTCGTAGCGAAGCACGAGGCCCGTGGGCATATGCTCGACGAAGCGAGAGCGCGAAGCTTGGTCTGCAAGGGCCAGCGAGAAGCGCTCGCGAGGGTAGAGCCGATACGAGCGAACGCTGCCGCCTTCGACTCGCCGCACCTCGAGCGCGACGTCATTACCGATGCGTTCTGGCCGCGTGAGCCCCTCGCCGCGATTTATGGCAACGAGCAGCGATTCGAGCAAGCTCTCCGGCTTGCTGTCGCCGCGCACGACTGAGAGCAGCTCATCCGCCTTATTGTACGGCAGCATGGAACGCCAGCCCGTGTCGCGGCGCTCGAAGAACGCGCGTCGTCGTGCCATCGCGATGTAGCGCCGGTGAGCCTTCGCTCGGTCGGTGCTCGCCCGCCCGGAAACGTCACGTGGAAGCTCGTCGTAGAGGCTGCGGAGGATGTCGCGGTCGTAGTTGCCGCGCCGCTCGAAGCGAAAGAGCGCCCGGTCCACCGTGGGCGAGACGAAATCGAGCGCGCGATCGAGGCGCGGATCGTCGACATCGGCGACGTCAATCTCGGAAAGCATCGTGAGGAGGCGGTCCGCGTTCGGCGCGTCGCCGCCTCTCCAGCTGTTGAAGTAGTATCCCTGCACGATCTCGTTGCGCTGCCCGGTGCGGTAAAGTTCGTGAATGTTGTCGCAGTCGCGCGTGCCGACGAGTGTGTAGGCGAGCGCCGAGCGCAGGTCGCGCAGAGTGATGTGAAGGCGCCCGCGCATATGGGTGACCGAATAGATGTTCTTGAGACGCTCGATGACATGCGGGCCGGCCGTCTCGTCCTGGATCGTCTGCGCATTATGGAATGCGTAGCAACGGTCCTTTAGATCGCAGCCGTGGCATGGCTCCCAGAACTTCTCATCCGTCATACGGCGTACAAGCCGCTCCAGGATCGACCCGTTGAAGTCCTGCGCGTTGGTGACGACGCTACGCAGGTTGAGGTTAACGACGGCGACGCCTTCGGCAGGCTCGCCCGTGCTAAGCCCCTCTTTCACGAAACTGGCCAGTGCTGCGAAGTCAGTGTGGTTCGCCTCAAGAAAATCGACGAGACGGCCCTCGTTGATGGCGATGAGGCGCGTCTCCTTCGACCTGTGCCAATCGGTCGAGTCGTCGCCTTTGAACGGAGCGAGGAAATCACGCAGGACATCGTCGTTCGTCTGATCGCCTTCGTCCTGGCTGCCGTCGTAGTTCGAGAGAAACGAGCGCCCGCGCAGCTCGAAGCGTGCGCCGTTCGGCAATGAATGGTCGACGATGGCGCGTTCGTCCTCTGCGCGGCGCTCGAGCTTTTGGAGGAAGGCCGTCTTTCCGTCGCCAGCGTTGCCCGAGATGATGACGAGCGAGAACTCGCCTGAGAGTACCGACGGTATGAGGTCACGATCGAGCGCGGTCTCGACGTAGGTCAGCTCGCTGATAGCATCGAGGCCGCGGGTGCCCGCGTTGCTGTGCTTGCTCTGGCTGTAGGCCGTGAGCAGGTGGCGGACGTACGGGTTGGTATTCGGGGGAATCGTCCCGCCCGATCCAATATCGGCGCCATTGCTTGAGGGCGCCCATGATGGCATGACAGGCTGTGGTGCGCGCCGCGCGGCGGGTATGTTAGCAAGGGCGCTACGCAGATACCGGGCGGTCGCGAAGCGGTCGGCTCGCTTAGGCGCGATGGTCTTCAGTATCACGTCCACGAGCTCGGGCGCGAGATCGCTGAGGTTTGAGAACTCACGCGGGTCGCGCGCGGGCGTAGCGGGCGGCGGCACTTGAACGTCCCACGGGTACTGTCCGGTAACAGCCTCGTAGAGAGTGAGGCCAAGCGCGTAAAGGTCGCGGTCCGCGAAGTCGCTCGCCGACGGGATTGTATCGAGTTCAAGGTCAGGAGGGAGGTAACGACGCGAGCCGCCGCCACGGCGATCCTCGTCCTTGGAGGCTACGGAAACGTTGAAGTCGATGATCTTCGTCCCGCGCCCAGTCCACAGCAGGTTGCGGGGCTTGATGTCGCAGTGGAACACGCCGTGCTCGTGTAGGTGTTCCAGGCCGCACGCCACGTGCCGCCCGAGCTCCAGCGCGTCCTCGGGGGTGAGCGCGCTGTTCTCGATCATCTCTCCGACATCAAAGCCGTCGATGAACTCGAAGACGATGAAGGGCGGACCACCGGGAATGAAGTCGGCGTCGATCACCTTCACGACGTTCGGGTGGTCGGGGATCTGAAGGAGCGTCTTGTACTCTTTTTTTAGCCGGTCAACGGTCGAGACACGGTCGCGCAGCACGAGTTTCATTGCGCGCGAGACGTCACCCAGCGTGTCGATGACCTTGTACGCGACGCCGAAAGCCCCCGGTTTCCCGAGACGCTTCTCTATGACGTACTTCGGCGTGAGTTGGGTCTGCGCCAGCAGGTTCGAGTAGTCGAGTTGGGCCGCGGCGGGTTCCTGTGGCGGCGTAGGGGCGCCTTCCACCGACGCGGGCGCGGCGCTCGGGTTGAGCAGTGTCCCAAGCTCGCTCAGGGCGGATGTAGGGGCCGGCCGTTTGTTGGGCTCGAACGTGCAGAGCTTCTGGAGCCAATCGTCAAAAGCCTTAGGGAGCTCGGGGCGTAGCTCGCTGGGCTTCACGGTAAACACGGATTTCTGCTCGAAGAGTTCCGTCGCGGTCTTGAAGGGAGGCTCGCCCACGAAGAGCTCATAGAGCACAAGACCGACGCTGAAGATGTCGGAGAAAGGCGAGGCTGCCCCCGGCTCGCCGTGAATCTCTGGCGCCATGTACTTCGGCTCGAGGTCGTCGACGATCTCGTGCGCGATGGTTCGGCTATGATCGGTGCCGGGCCGAGCGAAGTCAAAGCCGGTGAGGCGGATTCGCCCATCGGTGCCGACGAGGATGTTCGACGGCGAGATGTTGCGGTGGACGACTTTATGCGCCTGGAGATGTTCGAGCGCGTTCAGGATGTCGCCGGCGATCCTCATCTTCTGATCGAGCGTGAGCGCCAGAGTTGGCTTCTCAATGTGGACCCGCAGTGCCTGTCCAGGCATGTCCTCAGTTACGAGGAAGTACTTGTCCTCGGCTTCGCTTGGGAAGAAGTCACGCACACCGACGATGCTGGGGTGTCCAGGCATCGAACTCAGAGCGCGATACGCGTTCGAGATGAGAAGTCTCTGCTTCTGCCGTTCGTCCGGCGGCCTGTACGGGTCCGCCTGATATCCGCGAATGAGCGCGCTCGCCTTCTGCCCGACGTAGGCGTTGAATGCGCGGTACTCGACGTAGCTGTCGGTGCCTCCAAGCTTCTCGGTCACCTGCCAGCTTCCAAAACGCAGCGGCCCCGAGCGCGGCTTGGCCACGCCCTGGATCGCCTTCAGCACGATGTTGTGGTGAGCGCCAATGTTCTTCGACCTGCCAGCGGGAATGCGCATGGTATTCTGAAAGAACGCCGCCGCCTTCTTCAGCGTCGTGACGTTCGGCGCGTCGCGCCCTCCCTGGTCCACGAGCGTCGCATCGGCAGCCGAAAGTAAGACGACCGCGTCGACATAGATGTACTCGAGGTCACGGCGACCGGGCTGACTGCCTGTGATGACGCCCTTGATGGCGCGCGCGTGCCCACGGAGCTTGGCGAGCGGCGAGCTAAACGGCTGCCGGCCCTCCGGATACCACTTAGGCCCGTAGACATCGATAAGCCCGCGCGTACCTTTTACGTCGACGAGGTACATGGCGTGCGGCGCGATGATGGCGATGTCGACCTCGAACGTCTCACCGTCGCGGGGCACCTCGAAGTTGTGCAGGATAAGGTACTTCGCTGGCAGGTGATCCTGTAGATACGCAATGGCTCGGCGTTCAGCCTCGTTCACCGGCTCGCCGATGGGGATCACCGTGGCCACTAGCTCGCCTCATTCTCGATGGCGTATTCGACAATGCGCACGGCGTTGCGCTCGGCGTGGATGGCGCGCGTATTTGCATGAACGGCAGATCCAACCAGCTCGGAGAGTTGGCTACGCTCTTCATCATCGAACCAAGGCACCTGGAGGTCGGCGAGCAGCTCGCAGTCGAGGCTCGGGATAGAAGACCCGAATGCCGTTCCGATCGTTGCCAGGTAGCCCGGCTCGGACGCAAACACCGACCAGAGGAAGAACGCATCCTCCTTCGAAGTGCACCGGACTCGTACCAGGTGCTCAGATGCTGCGTGCCCGTAGTATGTTGGGAGCGGCAGTACAGCGCGACCGATAATTCCGCCTAGCTGACCGCTGCGTGGAAGAAGAAGGTCCCGCTCTGACACCAGAAGCCTGTCGAGGTGGGGGGTTCGTCGTGTTGAAATCGAGTACTCCCCGACGGGGTCGAGTCGGAAGACTTCGGACGACGAGAGGAACGGTACGCCGAAGGCGCGATCCTCAACCTTCAATCGCGGGCCTCGGTTCGGTTCAAAAACCGAGTCAACCTTGTTTCTAAGTCTCTCAGCCCCGAGCCGAGCTAGCGACTCTCTGGCTTCGACGACCCGCGGCGTATGGTGAAATGCGTCAAGTCGGCGTTGAAGGGCGGAGGCAGCGGCCTGCGTGATGTTCGTCGCCGGAGCTGTCCGCCACATGAGGAGTTCATGAACGCGAGCTAGAGCTTTCTGTTTCGACGTTGCGGCCTCATCTCGCAGCTTGGCGGCTTCGGAAATGAGTTCATGCACTTCAGTCTCAATCAGCTTGCCGACACGTGGAACGGGGAGGTTCGCGATATGCTCCGGCTCGATATGTTGGATGATCGCCCCGTAAGTTCCGCCTACGACGAGCGGCACGCCAAACTTGCTGCTCAGGTACGCGTACAGGTACCCAGGAGAAATCTTCTCGGGGTCGGGTACCACGCGCATGAAGTGCTGGGAACCGGCCATCCCTTCCATGTCAGATCGTGCGTAAGCCGTCCGCCCGATCGTTCCGGAGCACGTGATTAGTGTCCAATCAGCGTGCACGACGAGGCGGGGGTTCGCGGCAACCTGCTTCCGGGACAGCAGTGGCAGGCTCGTCAGATCGGCGTCAAGAATGTCAGTGCTGCCCAGGAACGGAACGCCCAGGGCGCGATCGTCGACGTATGAGCGTGCGAAACGGGGACCGTTGAAGATTCCCGCGATGCCGTTAGACGTCACGGCTTGCAGGGCGTCTTTGCGAACTTTCAGCCGATCGAGCAACACCTTAGCTTCGAGCGCGCCGGACATGTAAGGCCCGCAGTCAAGACGACGCCCGTCGCGCTCCAGCCAGCCGCTCGGAACCGCCTTCGTCTTCATGTGGCCTCCGCAGGAAACCAAGCGCGGAGCATGTCTCGAACGCGATAGAAGGCCGGGTCAACGCAGCCGGCCGTCGCGACCGCGCGCGCGATCTGGCTGTAGACAACCATCGGTGGCCCAGCACGGTTGGCGCGAATGAGCGCCTGGATGACTTCCTTCGGTTCGAGAGGCTTCGCCGCACCCGACGGCCATCGCCCATCTTGGGCAAGGAGCTGCCGAAGCGACGGCCCCGTATGCCGGAGCGCACGCTCGACGTGCGGATTGTCCTGCCAGAGCAGCACCTCGAGCTCCGGGTCGATGACGACGGCAGCGCAGCGACCGTCCCAGCCGTTGGCGTTGAGCCGATGTTCAATGTCGCCGCGCACCTTCTCTGCCGAACGCTCGGCGCCGAACTGCTGGTCAAGCACGACGAGGGCGCGCCGGTGTGTTTTGAGGTACCGGCGCAGGATCTCCTGGCAGTACAGGTGTACGCCACCGTCGGTGTTAAGTGGGTCGTGCACAATGTCGTTCGTAGGGTCGAATTGGAACGGTGCGCACGCGAGCGCATGATGGAATTGCCGCTCGAAGAACGCGCGCATGACAGCGGCCATCGTGCCGTCGGCTGTGAGGATGATGAGTTGGCGACTCATCCCAGAACTCCCACGGCAAACAGCGTGGAGAGGCTTACCTCACCCTTCCAGTCCACGAGGTTCGGGTGCTGAGGACCGGGGATGACCTCGGAGGCGCCGTCGTTACGAATACGCGCGGCCAGGATCTGTGAGAGTTTGCTGCGAGCGAGCACCACAGGCGAGTGCGACGAGACGATGACTTGGCTGTCGTAGATCGACGCGAGCCCTTGAATAACCGCCTCGATCGCTTTTGGGTGAATCCCGTTCTCAGGCTCCTCGGTGACGAGAAATTGGGGCGGCTTAGCGATGTACGCGAGGAGCGTGAGTACCAGAATGCGCAATGTGCCGTCTGAAAGGCCTGATGACGGCACGTCGTAACGGTCGCCGTAGCGGACGCGAAAATAGGCGTGATGATCGTCCTCACGCTCATGCACGCTCACGTCAGAGACCTGAGGCAGTGCGAGGTGAACGTGGCTCTTCCACAGCGCGAAGCGATCGGCGTCTGTCCTTTGAAGCTCGAGTGCCAGCCACGGCGCGTTCTTCCCGGAGCCAAGCACCTGCGTCTTCGACAGGCCCGGAGGGCTCGCAACCCGCAGCGTATTCCAGTCAGGATCGAAGAACACTGTGTCTTCGACGAGCAGATCAAAGAACCAGCGCGCGGCCGGGAAGTCGTTCTGACTCTCGAACTGGGCGCGCGGGAACGCAAGCTGTGATGGCGCCACCATCGACTTCGTCGAACGAGGGCGACGCACCGTCTCGGGGGTGTATTCGGCCTCGCCGCCGTACTCGCGCGTGAGGATGAACTTCCAGTTCCGGTTCGGGCTCAACTCACCATGCATGCGAGGTGCGCTAGTGTCGGCCGTTGTTCGGGTCGGTGCGTGTGGCTCGGGGAAGACGAACAGGTACTCGTTTTGTACCTGCAGCTCGGTCTCATTGAAAACCTGGAGGCGAAGCTCGTATCGGATATGAGTGGGCCACTGGTCTTTCCTGACGCGGACCTTCTCGGACATGCTCTCTAGGAGAGCGCTTGTGACCCGCTCGGGAAGCGCGGCTTCCACTGCGAGGATGAAGTAATCGCCCTGACCCTGGAAGATCAGCTCACGAAGAGCGGTCGCGCGCGGCGCTCTGCCATCGCGCTGCTCGGTGAACGCCGCGCTGATGGTGCGCTCACGGAGCAAGTCACCGAGGAGCACGGGCACGTCGAGCAACGTGGTCTTGCCCGAGCCGTTGGCGCCCACAAGCACGCGGTATTCTCCCAGCTCGACGTCAAGCTTTTCAAAGCAGCGATACCGTGTTGCTTCAATGCGTGTGATCACGTGCCTGGCTCTTTGTTCTTGGCACGGAACTCACGGTATTCATCCGCGATTAGCGGAAGGTCATCGTCGAGGACCTTCATTTTGCGACGCAGTCGCCGCTCGACGAAGTGGCCGTTCATGCGAATTCGCTCGACCTCTTCGACGTCTTCGAGGATATCCTCTCCATCGGGGCTATGCTTATAGAGCGTATTGCCTCGTCGATCGAATCCGACCTTCTCGGCGACGGCCATGAAAACCGGGTAGTCCTCGCGCTGCCCAAGGTCCTCGGCCTGGATCACGCTTTGAGGCTTTTTCTTCAGGAAAAGAAGCGACGTCAGGATGTTGACGTTCGCTTCGACTATGAAGACCTCTACTGGCAGATCAATGCTGGCGAGCACCCACGTATGGCGCAAAATCCACCGGCGGATGTACTCGTCTCCTGGATTGCCGAGAATGCCGTCCGGAAGGACGATTCCCATCCGGCCGCCTGGCTTCAGCCAATCGACAGCTCGCTGAATGAAGAGCACTTCTGGGGCGACGGTTTTCTGATACCCGTCACCCCAAGCGAAATCGTCTTCCGCCTTACCGGGCCTGCGGGCCAACTCATAGTCGCGAAGTAGTTGGGAGTCCGTAATTGGGATCTCCGACCCAAACGGAGGGTTGGTCATTACGACATCAATGCTTCCCAGCGGAATCGCCGCTTTCGCTGGCTCGAGGCCCGCAAGGCGCCCGTGAGGAAAGGCCAATGAATCCATGTAGAAGACATTGCCAGGCTCGTTGGCAGCCATGCTCAGACTCATCATCGTGGCACGCACGAGGAACGGGTCGAAGTCGGCGCCAAAAAGGTTCTTCTTCACGAAGTCGGCGAGCCGCTCCTGAATGGAGAGAAACTCCTGCGTCGACTCGGCACCGGCTGGATACCGTTTTCCTCCTGGAGCCTATGCGCGAGATGCGCGAGCGTGGCGGTGAGGAAGCCTCCGGTGCCACACGCCGGATCGAGCACGCGCTCATTGGGCTTTGGGTCGAGCATGGACACGACGAGCTTGATAGCGCCACGGGGGGTGAAGTACTGGCCGCGGTCACCACGCAGGTTCGTGCCTACGATCTCCTGGTAGGCAGCTCCCTTCGCGTCGACGTCGGTGCGAGCAAAGTCGTACTTCGCCAACTCCGAGACCATGAACGCGAGCGCACGGTCGGAGAGCGTGATTTCTTCGTTGCCACGGAAAACCGTCGAGT
>NZ_RZSU01000091.1:0-24368 GCF_003997585.1 Mesorhizobium sp. M5C.F.Cr.IN.023.01.1.1
GCCCCGCCCCTTCCGACACCGCTTCCCGTGCCCGCCCCGCCGGGGCAGCCCGGAGCAACTCCGGTTCCTGCCCCGTCGGGCACACCGCCGAACCCGGTTCCCGTGCCACAGCCGCTGCCCCCGCTGGCGTCACCGGCGGCGGGCAAGCCACTCGGCTCCGCTCGCTCGGATTTCTCCCGTGCGGCCCGCTCGCGCGGGGGTGGCGGCAGGGACCTGAGGCGCGCCGCCGGCAAGTACGTCAGAGCCATGGGCGGTGCACGCAACGCTGCCCGTGCCATGGCGCCGTCCCGCAGGGTGATGACTGGCCTGGGACAGCTGTTGGGTCAGGTGGCGCAGAACGGCCCGGCTGCGGCTCTGCGGTTCTTCAACCTGCAGAGCCTCGTCGGCGCCCCGATAGCCGACGTCTTCCTCGCCCTCACGGACCTCCTGTGCCCTGACGGCGGGACGATTGATGAGGCCATTGCGAGGAACGCGATGCTCGAGACCGTGGGCGAGCTCGGCGCGGCGGGAGATCTGCCTTTCGATGGCGCCACGCCCGACGTGCTGGACGCCGTGTTCACCGGTGCGCTCGCACGCTCGATCGAGACCAAGCTGTTCAACGAGATCGGGGGCAGGTCCATACGGCTCCCGACCGACGTTGCCGCGGTCGAGATCATTCAGAGGACGCTGCACGACTTCATCCAGGGCACCGTCCGCGATCGCTTCGCGGCTGCGGGCGGCACGCTGGCGTCAGTTCCCTACGCGGGCGTCGAGGCCTTCGTCCAGGCCATCTACGAGCAGTCCTTCGAACTGATCCGCATCCTGGGGGATAGCGCATGAGACGTTTCGTGTTTGTCGGCCGCCTGGGTGCGGCGGATAACGGGGCCGTGCCGGTCGTCCAGCCGGACGCGACGCCGGTGACGGTCCAGTTCGTGGCCGCGAACAAGCGGCTCGATTACGGCATCGGCAACGCGCTGCAGACGTTGGCCGACCTCGGTCTCCGGCGGACGGAAACCGCGATCGACCTCGTCATCGTCGCCGCCATGGTCAACGCGGCCGACACCCGCGTCTCGCGCTCCGCGAATGCACAGGACGGCTGGACCCGGGAGCTGGACCTAGTGGTGCCGGTGCGTGAGCCTGACTTGTGGGCGGCGCAGGGAGCGTTGCTCGCCCGCACTCTCAGGTTCTTGACGGGCGACCATTGGCGTATCGTGTTCAGGGCACGGCCCGCACCCTTTGCGACGATCGCAACGGCGCGGCCGTCGCTGGGCCTCGCCGAGCCGGACGAAGTGTGTCTGTTCTCCGGCGGTCTGGACAGTCTCGTCGGGGCGTTGGATTTCCTGGCCGGGGGCGGGAAGCCGCTTCTGGTGAGCCATTACTGGGATTCGGAGACGAGCAAGGCGCAGACGTTGCTGCTGGACTTGCTGCGCAAGAATTACAAAACAAACGAGCCGTTGTCCCTGCGGGCGCGCCTCGGCTTCGACCGCAACCATGTCGACACCGGCGAGGTGGAAAACAGCCAGAGGGGGAGATCCTTCCTGTTTTTCGCGTTGGCCATTTTGGCGGCTTCGGGGCTGACGTCTGACGCCCCGGTCCGCGTGCCCGAGAACGGCCTGATCGGCCTCAACGTACCCCTCGACCCGCTCCGCCTCGGTTCGCTCAGCACCCGCACCACTCACCCATTCTACATGGCGCGCTTCAACGAGTTGATGCGGGGGCTTGGCATCGCCCGGCGTCTGGAAAACCCCTATCGCCACGTGACCAAGGGTCAGATGGTCAGGGATTGCGAGGATCCGGCGCTGTTGCGACGGGCCATTCCCTCGTCGATGTCGTGTTCCTCGCCGGCGAAAGCCCGCTACAGAGGCCTGCCACCGCAGCACTGCGGAACGTGCGTCCCCTGTCTGATCCGCAGAGCATCCCTGGCAGCCGGCCTGGACGCGAACGAGTCGGATACGACACCCTATGTGGTGAAGGATTTGGCGGCGCGTCGTCTCGATACGCTCGAGGCCGAGGGCGAACATGTGAGGTCGTTTCAGCTGATGGCGGAGCGGTTACGGCGGAATCCGCGGGCCGCAAAGGCCCTCGCGCGCATCCCCGGTCCGCTGACCGACGAGCCGTCCGAGATTGACGACTATGTTGACGTCTTCGTGCGAGGGATGCAGGAAGTGGCCCATTTCCTCGAACCCGTCAGGGCGAAGCCTAGCTGAGCATGTCTGCACCACGCCTCGTCGATTTCCACTGTCACCTGGACCTGTATCCAGATCCGGCCGCGGCTATAAGAGCCTGCGAAGAGGCTAAGGTGGCGACGCTCGCGGTGACGACGACGCCGAAGGCGTTCAGGCAGAACATGAACCTTGCAAAGGGCGCCGAGTTTGTGCGCATTGGGCTCGGCATTCACCCGCATCTTGCCGAGCAGCGCTGGACCGAACTGCCCCTGTTCGAGGCGCTGTTGCCCGAGACGAGGTATGTCGGCGAAGTCGGTCTCGATGCGAGCCCCGCACACTACCGCTCGATCGATCGTCAAGTCGACGTCTTCAGGCGTATTCTAACCTCCTGCCAGAGGGCGGGGGACAAGATCCTCTCCGTGCATAGCGTCCGCACGGCGTCGAAGGTTCTCGACCACATCGAGGAGCTGCTTCCCAAGGGCAGTGGCAAGGTGGTGCTGCACTGGTTCAGCGGATCGGTCGCAGACGCGCGGCGGGCTGCGGCTCTCGGGTGCTATTTTTCCGTCAACCAGGCCATGTTCAGGTCCGAGCGGTCAGTGGCTCTCCTCGGGACCTTGCCGCTCGACCGGCTGCTCACGGAGACGGATGGTCCCTTCGTGGAGGTAGATGGTTCCCCCGTCACGCCGGGCGGCGTGGACGAGGCCGTTCGCATGCTTGGCGACGTTGTGGGCCTGGGCGCCGAGGAGATGCGGCGCGCCATTTTGAATAATCTAAAGGCAGTTTTGGAACGGTCCGCAAACTGACGATTCCACGCCGACCCGAGCTTATCGTGGCCAGCGACTCTGCACCATTCGCTACCGGAGCTTGAGGAGCTCGATGAGCTCGTCGGCGTTGAGCAACTGGCCGGCACGCCTGTATGCCGGCGAACCGCGGCGGGCCTCGATTTCGGCATATTTCTGCAGCATCTCGCGATAAGTCGACACCGTGTTGGCGTGAGCGTTCAGGGATCTGTCCCTGAACTCCTCAAAGCGCCCGAGCTTTTCGACCATGAATTTGGCCATCGACATGTAGCGTCCCTCTTCGTTCCCGTCGAAGCCGTCAAACTTGGGGTTTTTCCCCCAGTACTTCACCTGGTCCTCGACGCGCTGCCTGTCTTCGGGACTGAGCTTCTCATATCCCCATTCAATGGCTCGCCACATCGCCATCGTGTCGACCACGAAGTCGAGCGCCTCGGGGTCGTCGACCTCATCGTGAAAGATGCCCGACATTTCCCATTCCAGGCCCCAGAAATGGCCTCCGTAGATGGCGCTCTGAATCAACTCGACTGACTTCATGTCCTCGTAGCCTTTATGCTGGCGCAGGACTTCGGCTAGCATCCACATGATCAGTTTTTCAGAGCTGGTCGGCCGGAAGGCCTTGCGCCGACCAGCCTCAAGCCCAGTATACACCAAGGTGCGGATGGCCTCTGCCCGCGAAGGGAGGTCACGCTGCTCTCCCCGCCAAGCATCGATCCGGTCAATCGTGCTTTCATCGAGCCTGAGCTCGAATCGCTCGGTTTTCACCATTTCTACCTCCAATCAAGTCCGTACCGAATCCATATCGTACGGACATTGTACGTAAGACACGGTGAAAGGCAAGCATCGCCATCTCGCATGTCGTTACTTGGGTCAGGACGGGGGCGCGTCACACCCCCCACGGCTGGCATGCCGGCCGGTGCCTGCACCTCCGGCATGTGGCTAGGCGCTCGTCGGGACCCTCAGGGAACAGGCGAGTCGATCAGAGTGCAGGTGTCAGGATCCGGGCCGTAGTACTGCGCGAACTGTCGCTCGCCAAGGCGATCAGTGCAGCATTTTCGGATTTCCCGGTAAGCCATTTGAAATCGTAGCGGAAAGGTCCCGGCTCGAGGACCCATTGCAGGGCGAGATCGAACACGAGCATTCCGCCAAAGAAGGTGTTGACCAGTTTCTTGATGTTTTCGGGGCTCCGGCCGCGCACGGCGCGAGGAAAGATCTGCTCGGTGTCACCTCTGTCCTGGAAGAGGGACAGATGGGTGACGAACAGCGATCCGGCCTCAGGGTTGAAGTTGTCTCCCGCCATCCAGATGCCCGGCCAACAGAAAAATTCGGGACTGCGCTGCTTGTCTCGGCAAAAAGCGATGAAGTGCGAGACCAGGACCCGGACAGGCATGTTCACACCGGCATAGTTGAACGTACGATGCTCCTCCATCAGGGCATCGACAGGGCCCTTGTCGCCGAGCAGCCCGACCACGGCAGCAAGTCCCGTCCGCGGATCATCGTATCCGCATCGCTCGCTCAGTCGCGCCGCGACGTGCTCATACTCCTGAGCGGAGAAATTTTGCACCGCCTGGGCGAGCTCGGGGGTTTCGGCTGCGGCCAGGCAAAGTCTTGTGAAGCGCGCGCCAGGATCAACGTCGCGGATAAAGTCCTCGAAGAACTCGATGTCGAGCGGAAACCCCCTCGTCGGGTTGATTGCCAGATCGCAGATCAGCAGAAACAGGCCGACGATCGGGCTGTCATACCGTTCGGGCCATTCTGTCCCAGTAAGCACCAGGAACAGTTCAAACGAGTCGACATAGACGGGCGCAAAGTAGCCTTGCTCGCGATACGTCTGAAGCAGCTCGGGACCGCCTGACGATGCCAAATACTGAATTTGGCAAAAGCGGGCCTGGCCTTCGAATATCTGCTGGATGCCGATGTCGGCGTAAGGTGGGCGCGCACCGCGATGGAAGCCTTCAATCCGGCTGAGTTGAAGTTTGAGGAATTGTGCATCCCAGCGACCGGGGTCGGGAAATTGCCCTTCCGCGAAGTCACAGGACCCGTTGATCGCGTGGACGATCTCACCATAGGTTTTGAGGTAGCTGTGCCCGACGCTCTGAAAATAGGGCGTTTGCTCCAGCGAGAGGATCGACTTCGGCGACCAGGCAAGTTGCTTGTAGAACTTGATGTCGAGCGCGTTGTTGACGGCAATATTGGCGGCGGCGAGCACCGGATCAGAGTGCGTCCGACCGTCGAGCATCGCCCTGTGCGCCCAAGCCTTTACAGGTTTGGCGACGCCGGCGCCCCGCGCAAAGGTCTGAAGAGACGTCATGCTGCCATAGATTTGCGCCGGGTACGCCAGGCTGAGGATGAGTCCCGCAGTGGACCCCATGTGCTGCCACCAATGCACGGTTTCGTGCAGATAGGTCGAGTAGGCTTGGTACAGTTCGGCTGCGTCATGACCCTCGGTGTCGCGCTGGGTGAGCGCGTCGACAAGCTCATGGGCGCGGGGACTGAGGCGCAAGACGAAATGTTCCGTCGTGTAGCTCCCGTGGCCTGCCAGCGTGGCGTCGAACACCAGTGGATCGTTGGCTGGGTTGAGCAGATACGGATCGAGATGGGAGAACAGGGACATGGGAGAACTGTAGCAGAGATTGCCTACGGAAGCGGACAAACGCCGGGCTACCAGGCGATCGGCCTGACGGCACGCCACGGCGGTGCAGGTCGGCCTGGAATTCGTCAGTCCGGAGGCGCCAATCGGCGTATTCCCTTGCGCCGTACTCCTTCGCATGGACCGACCGGGCGTCTTCGTGGGCGAGACACCGAAAAAAGCGGGGCCTGACGAAAAGAATAGTTCGCTGGGGCGGCGCGCTTAAGGGTGTGGGTTGCCGAGCGGATCCATGCCGAGCGCCAGCCTGACGCTCTCTCGGATGCTTTCAGTCATCGCCAGCAGAACTTCCGGTCGGATGTCTCCGGGCTTTTCAACCACCATATAGCGCACACGCACATAATCGTTCTTGTCGGCCAGAGTTTTGGCTTGGCTGACAGTTCTGGCAGGCAGGACCAGGCCTGAACCTTGAGCGGCCACAGCCATCTCGTGCAGATTGTGCCCCAAGGCCCGCAAAGCCTCAATGTCTCGGCCCGCGCTGCGGAGGTAGCATTTCAGGAAGAGTTCGCACGCATGGTAGCAAAGCAACCTGGTCGGTCCCGACGTCAGACCGCGGCGACCGGCATCAACGGCCTTCGCGGCCTGCAAAAAGGAGTCGGCGAGCAGGAAAATACCGAACGGGGTGGCGCCTTCCGATTCTGGGATCATGCAGTCCAGTTGATTTTGGTGTTCTGGAGTCTCAAGTCGAAGTGCCCCCGACCGATATGACGCCGTTCGATTGAGATTCTCCGTGCATGGCACGACTCCCGGTGGGCCTTGGACGTGACGGCAGGACTTGAACCTGGGACCTCCTCGCCCCTAGATAGCGGTGTCACGCACCACCCAGGTCGAAAGCGAGGCGCTCTATCCTCTGAGCTACGCCACGATCTGCCTATGCATCGTTGTCCACGACCAGCTGCGGCTTCTTACGCTTCAACCGGTTCGATCTCTCCTCGGCCGCCTTCTTGATCTCGGCGGCCTTTTCCAGCGCAAACGGCTTGGCGGCCTCGATCAGGCCATCGAAATGATAGCGGTTCGTCATGCTGCCATTGGGCGTGTTGCGCCGTTCCTCCCGGCCAAGAAGTTTAAGGGCCTCGAGGGCGGCAATGCGTTTCTGAATGGTGCGGGGCGTCACCCCGATCGCCTTGGCGATGGTTTCGACCGAGGGGTGGGGAAGGTTGTCGGGCAGCCACCAGTACTGGACCAGGTGGATGATGATGTTCATGTCGAGCGCATCGAGGCCGAGAGCCTGCTGCTTCTCGATGATGATGTTGGGGAAAGCGCTCCAGCCCGTGGCCATGAGTGCCTTGGTCCACTTCTTCTCGTTGGTGCGTAGCTTGCCGACGTCTGCCTTGGCGGTTTCTGGCTGGGCCATCTGAGGCTCCCTGTGATGAACTGCGCCTAGATATGGTGGTTTCCCGTGATGACGCAAGGGCATTGGGGACGGTTCTGCATTCAGGGGGAGGGTGTTTCAAGGTTCGCCCGGCCTATGTCCCTGGATTCAGGGGCCGGGGAACCGCGCTGCACCCAAAGAAGAGGACTTGATAATATGAAGTGCCGATCAGACGAACCGTGCTATATGCAAGTGATAAGATAGGGACCCCCCGACCAGAGGTTCACCCGGGGTGTTGACAAAGAGAGCGTCAATACCCATACTTTGGGCGTGAGCATCGCTCCGGGGTTGGCGCCAGGCGCCAGCCGAACTTTTCAAAACGAAGGCCCGGCTAGTCCGGGTCTTTGTTTTTTATCCGTTCAAAGCAGCTGTATTTGATGCCGCAGGATGCCAGGTCCTCGGGCTGCAGGTGCGCGTCGATGAGACGCTTGTGGTCCATCAGGGCCCTGTAGGGCCGGTAGGACGGGTCATAGCCGCCCTTGGCCATCGGATAGAGGTAGAGATCGGCGATCTGCAACATCGGCGTGGCTTTGGTTCTGCCGCGGGGCTCCCCGCGCACGATGTCCCTGAACTCCTCGGCAGTTAACGACCCGTAGCTGGCGGAGTTGGCGCCGTCGAACGGCATCCCCTGCGTCTTCAGGATCCGCGTGTAGGCCACCAGGTCGCGGTCCTCGGCTTTGCCGGCGCGCTCGAAGAACACGCGCAGCTTGCGGTCCTGGCTGCGGGCATATTTGGCGGCGCGCTCGATCAGGATGCAGTAGGCGGTCTTGCACATGAACCAGAGCTGGTCCCGGTACCGGTCGCGGTAGCGGGCAACATAGCCCGGTCGGTCGATGACCGCGGCGATGCCGATCACGGGCAGCCCAAGCAGCATCCCCTGCAAGTCTCCCAGGAATTCAAAAGCGGACTCCGGCTTCTTCAGCCAGCCGAAGTCGCCACGGCCGCCCCGGATCGCCCAGGAGTGGAGCGGGTAGGTGATGCCGTGCTTCTGGCAGAAGGCCTTGTGGCGGGCATAGAGCTCATCGACGTCTTCCTCGTTGATGAGGATGCCGCCGAGGGCGAAATAATCCATTTCGTCCCGGCGCTTCTCTCTGGGCTCTCGGTCTGGCTCACGGCTGCCGCTGTCATCGAGGTAAAGGTGGATTTCGCGGTCGGTCACGGGCAGGCTTTCAATTTCCGCACCAGCTTGGCTCAAAAACCTGAACCTGTACAGCTTGGCGACACTCGTGCGCGCCACAGGGAACGTTGCAGCTCAGGCCGATTTCATCTGCACCATCAGCGTCTCGCAGCTGAGGGTGAGTTGGCGGGCATATGCCTTCGAGGCGTCAAGCGTGGCTCGCTTGGTGACGCCGAAGATCAGGTAGCCCGCATGCACGGCGGCGAGGATGCCGAGGGCCGCAAGCTTTCCATGGGTTAGCTCGGCAAACGATCCTCGTCGACATCAACATCCGCGCCGCCGCCGACGATCCCGAGGACGACACCTACGACGTTGCCCAGGATCTCAAGAGGCGCCTCTCCCGCGACGACAAGGGCCGGCTCTACGTCGACGCCTTCCTGCTCTCGCACCCGGATTCCGACCACGTGACCGGGCTCACGACGCATTTCCACCTCGGCCCGCCCGAGGATTTCCCGGAGGGTGACGAGAACCTCATCCTGATCCGCGAAATGTGGTCGTCGCCGATCGTGTTCCGGCGCGCCAGCAAGCAGCACAAGCTCTGCGACGAGGCCAAGGCGTGGGCCACCGAAGCGCGGCGCCGGGTCGCGCTGTTCAAAGAGAAGGGCCTGACCGGCACCGGTTCAGGCGACCGCATCCTGATCCTCGGTGAGGATAAAGACGGCAAGACCGATGATCTCACGGACATCCCGGTCAAGCAGGACGGCCTGCTGACCGCAGCTGACCGCGTGAACACGGGCCAGTTCGAAGGCCGCCTGCTGGCGCCGATGTACGTCGACGAAGACGACAAGGAGCTGATCGAAGTCCTCGAGAAGAACAACTCCTCGGCGATCGTGCGGTTCTCCATCGCCGGCGACGGCGTGGCCGACCGCTGCCGCTTCCTGACCGGTGGCGACGCGGACGTCTCCATCTGGGACCGGCTGTGGCAGCGCCACAAGGACAGTAACAAGGACTGGCTCAGCTACGATGTCATGGAGACGCCGCACCACTGCTCCTGGCGCACCCTGAGCCACGACCGCTGGTCCGAGATGGGCGAGAAGGTCAAGGTGTCCGAGGACGCCAGGAACGCACTCTCCCAGACCCGTGACGGCGCCATCATCGTCGCCTCCTGCAAGCCCATCAAAAAGGACGACGACAACCCGCCTCATGAGCGGGCCAAGCGGGAATATGTCTCGATCACCTCGGCCGAACGCTTCATCTGCACGACCGAGTATGCCGATGAGCACGACGGGCCGGTCGAGTTCAACATCACCGGCGTCGGCACATCCAAGCAGCTGGCGCTGACCCCGAAAAAGGCCGCCTCGATCGCCGGCGTGACCGGAGTGACGACGACGCCCAGATCCCACGGCTGAGCCATGGCCTCGGCAGACATGAAGCGGCACGCGGAACACTTTCTGCGTGTCGCAACAGAGATTCCGCAATGCCAGCGCTGTGGCCTGATCGCCGTCGGTGACGACGTGGCGACCCTGTTCCTTGATCTGGCCGTGGAGATGCCAACGCACTGGCACGCCAAGGGCACCGCCCCTAACGGCGTCCTGCCGGTCGAACGCGTTGAGGTCCTGCTTGGCGCTGACTACCCGTGGCGGTGCCCCACCTTCACCCTGCGCAAGGGCTTTCCGCGCAACCTGCACCATCTGACGCCCGGCTCGGAAAACGTGTGTCCAACCCCCTGTCTTGTGGATGGCAACCAGGACGAATATTTCAATCAGCACGGCCTGATCGAACTCGGCATCGGGGCCATCGTCAACCAGATGGGCGTTTGGCTCGGTCGCGCAGCAATTGGCACCTTGATGGATCCGGATCATGGCTGGGAACCCGTGATGCGCCAAGGCCTGCCGGACCGGCTTATTATCGATGCGGACTTCGCCCGAAGCCAGATCACCGACAAGTCCGGCTCGGTATGGCTTGCTACCAAATTCATGAAGGGCAAGGATCTCGCTGGCAAAAGGTCCTACACCCTCTCGGCGCACAATGAATTTGCCGCTGCCGTCGGCAACATGTCTGCTTTCCCCTTTGAGGCCGAAAGCGAAGGACGCTACAGCGGCATCACCGCGACGGTGCTGATCTGGCCGCCAAATGGCGCCATCACAAGTGCGGTGCTGCCTGAGACGGTAGCGAACCTTGACGACTTGGCACAACGCGCTGAGGCCTTCGGCTGCGGCGTTGAGTTTGCGAAATTCCTCGACAGGCTCCAGCGGCGCTGGGCGGGCAAAACCGATGACGCGACCTTCCCGATCGCCGTTTTGTTTGGCGTGCGGCGACCTTTTCGGCTGATCGGGCGGGCGTCGACGATCGAGTTGCTTCTTGATTGAAATCACGGCTCCGCAGAAGCGGGCCTCGCTGTTCGAAGGGCCCAACGCGAGAGCCGCCGTTGCCATGGAGCAACTGGGTCGCACGACGCCCGCGCTTCTCCGCGCCGTGTCGGCAGCTCCCTCTTATCCGCCATTCAGCCTGGTTGGCTGCGGCAGCGTCGGATCGAAAACCGCTCTGCATCTGGCCCGTGCCGGCGCCCAGATCTTGGCCGTCTCCGACAGCAACGAGCTGCGGCCCCACAACATGGCCCGGCACGCGCTCGTGCGGCCACCCCTGCCGTGGCCGAAGGCGTTTGAACTGTCTGACGAGCTGGCCCTGCTCGGGCAGAAACCGGAAGCCCATCTGATTGACGTGGTTAGGGGCCTGAAGCGTGCGGACAATCGCCTGCTGATTTCGCCGCCCGGGACCGGCACGCTGCTCAACACGACCGCATCGAGCCTGGTGCGCGATGCCCTGTCAATGGTGAGCCCTGCCGAGCTGCCGGCACGCATGGCGGAGATCGCCCTTTTCGGGCGCGGCCGTGGCGGTTTCGTATTTCATAAGGGAAGCAACCGCAATCCGAGCCTCGCCGACCTGCAGGCGGTGCTGTCCGCGACCGTGACGCCTTATGAACGGACATTGTTGTTCGATCCCGAGTTCGGGCTGACGCAAATTCAGATCGGGGAAGGCTGCGGCTCCATGACTATGCCGATGACCGACGCGCGCCTTTCGGCGATGACCGCCATGGCCACCGAGGAACTCATGCGCCTCGCCGGCGCCAATGCCGATGGCGGAGAACTGGTCGTGGGGGTGGCAGAGCCCGATAGCCCATCGACAAGTTGGCGCCGCCTCTCCGTGTCAAAATTCCTGGAAATCCCGGTCGAGGGCAGCGAATGGACTTTGCGTCTGTCGTCGCACGTCGCCGGCATGATCCGCGAAGAGACCGCGCGGTTTCCCAATGTCGAGACGGGAGGCCTTCTGATCGGCTCCTGCAGTTCTCTCATGAAGACTGTCACGGTGGTCGACCTGATCGAGGCGCCAGAAGACAGCGTGAGGACGCCGACGCTGTTCGTGCTTGGAACGAAGGGCATGAAGAATCGGATCGATGCCCGTTTCGAGGAAAGCGGCCGCTCGCTGCTTGATGTGGGTACCTGGCACAGCCACCTCGCCGAACAAGGTCCCTCGCCCACCGACCGCAAGACGGCCAAGCAGGTCGCCGTGGAGCGAGCGCCGCCGGCCATCCTTTCTCATTGCCACTCCAGCCACGTACCATGCCATCATGCATCAGGACGCGCCATGAACGATTACCTCGACGCCTACTCCATCAAGGCGCGCCTCGCGCCGGCAGCTCTGGCGATTGCCCCGGTCATTGTCCTGATTGTGCTGGCCTTCAACTGGGTTCAGCCGAGCCTCCCCGAGGCCATCATCGGTCTCGCCGTCATGGTCCTGTTCTTCGCTGCCTCGAATGTGGCCCGCCGCCTGGGCAAGAGGAAGGAGAGACAGCTGTTCGCGACGACCGGCGGGAGACCGGAAAATCGCGAACTGAACCACCTGGATAAGACACTCGACGAGCGGACCAAGGACCGCTACCGCAAATTCCTCGCCAAGCAGCTCGAGCAGCCGGCGCCGACGCGCGACATGGAAGTCGAGGACCCCGACGAAGCGGCTGCGTTCTATGTGCAGTGCTACAACTGGCTGCGCGAGAACACCCGCGACACCGAGAAATTTCGGATTCTTTTCAACGAGAACATCGCCTACGGCTATTACCGCAATCTCCTGGCGCTGAAGCCCTATGGCATCGTGCTCAATCTGCTGACCATCGCCGCCGCGGCCGCAATCATCTACTACAAGCCCGATTTCGCTTGTTGTCGAGGTTGATCAGCGCCATGTCCCCGTTGCCCACGGGGAAAAGGTCAGTTTTGCAGGCATCTGTGTCGGTTCCTATGGTTGGCCGGAACGGGCACGCAACGGATCATTTCCGTGTGCGCGCGCCGCCGGCAACTAGCCTGTGGCTTGTCAATGGAGCCTTGGGGCACTAGAACCGACTTGCAACGGTACGGACCTGTGGTCTGGGCAGTCTTACGGCGCCACGTCCGCAGGTACGCACAAACAGAAGGCAGGCGGTGGAATCACCGTCTGCCTTTTTTATGGCACAGCGTTAAAATGAAGTAAATACGTTCGTGCAGCGCGTTGCACTGAGGGTACGATTATTTGGCAAGTTGTCAACAGGCCAATCGGACCAAAACGCCGCAGGCGGCGATGCATGGCAGGTATGTCTTTTTACATATGGTAGCGGGACCCGAGAACGCAAGTCGCGCTTCACGTTGCTCGGTCGAGGGCCAGGTCGGTGAAGCTCCAGCTGCGCACAGGCCACGTTTGAGGCGCAAGCTTCACCGTCGCATGTGTGCCCTAGCATGGAAACGTCGGACGGCAGCGCCACCAGATGTGGCTTCCCAGGCTTTCGTGGACAAATATCAGGCTCGCGGGCCGCTCAAAACATTGCTGCCCGCCCGCGTCGCTCAGGGCACCACGTTCAAGCCGACGCATCCGGACGCGGACGATGCCTACGAATGGATGGGACTGGAGGCCCGAAAAGAGATCTTTGCGCTTTTGGATGCAGCAGTAGCCGATCCTGCCGCAACGGTCAGCATGGTCGCCTACGACATGAGCGAAAGCGAAATCATGGACCGCCTGTTCGCGCTCGGTCCGCGCCTCAGGATGATCATCGACGACAGCGATAAGCATGGGCTCAAGACAAGTGGTGAGACCCAGTCCGAGACACTGCTCAAGGCTTCCGCTGGCGAGGACAACGTCAAGCGGGAACGGATGGGAGGTCTCCAACATAATAAGATGATTATCGTGGATGCGGCCGTCCCGCGCGCCGTCTGCGGTTCGACAAACTTCAGCTGGCGCGGGCTCTATGTTCAATCGAACAACGCCTTGCTGTTAACGGGCGCTCAAGCCGTCGCCCCCCTCAAGGCTGCGTTCGAGGCCTATTGGAAAAAGGATGGGTTCGCCAACGGTCCCTCACCCGACTGGCATCCGCTCGGCTTGGCGGGCATTGATGCCAGCATCACCTTTTCTCCCCATGACACAGCCCGTGCCCGCCTTGCGGAAATCGGCCAGGATGTCGAAAAGGCCCAGGCCTGCCTCCTCTATTCCCTGGCTTTCCTGAGCATCACAGGCGGTGCTGTAACCGACGCCGTGGAAGCGGCTACCAACAGCCCGGTTTCACCTACGGCATTTCCGACAACAACACCGGTGTCACCGTTCATAAGCCCAATGGCAACACTGCACCCGTCTATTTCGCTCGCCTCAACAAACACGTGCCGACGCCGTTTAAGGTCGAACCTTACACCGGCATCGGGCCAAATCTGCACCACAAGTTTCTGGTAATCGATTTCAACACACCTGACGCCCGCGTGTGGACCGGTTCTTACAACTTCAGCAAGCCCGCTGACCTTCAGAACGGAGAGAACCTGCTCCTCATCCGCGACCAAAAAATTGCGACATCGTATATGGTCGAAGGGATACGCATCTTCGACGACTACCATTTCCGCGTCACCCAGGAAGACGCTGCAGAGGCCAAAAAGACATCGTCCTTGCAAAAGGCGCCTACGGCCGGTGAAGACCCATGGTGGGCTGAGGACTATACAGACCCGTTCAAGATCCGAGACCGTGAGCTGTTCGCATAGAGCTACTCTTGCGCCAGAGCCCGGTTCTCAGGGGTTGGCAGGCACATTGCGATCTTTCAGGGTCTCAATGAGCTCCCGCAGAATGGCATTCGTTTCGTCCTGCCTGCGGCGAACTTCCTCGACAATTCTTCCGGTCGCCTGATCGTCGCGCTCCTTGAGCGCCTCAATTAGTTTCTGGTTGTCAGCGCTAGCCGCCCGATCGGCAGAAACCACCTCCCGCGTGAGAGCCTCGATCGCCGGAACGGTGCGATTTGGCGAAAAGTAATCAACGACCATCGGGGCGAAGGGACTCAGCGTGGCGATCACGAGCGCAAATACGCCGACAAGAATTGCTTTTTTGGCTGAACTGTCGGTCTGGCTGGAGGCCTCTTCGAACTTTCCTATAAAGGTCGTTGCCTGGGCTTGAATATCGTTGCCGATCCGCGCGGCGTTTGTCATGACATCCAGCATGCTTTCAAACTTCCGTTCGATTTCTGCCAGCTGCGCATTCGTGTCCAGAATGGGGTTTCTGGGCATCTGGAAATCCGGCATTCTAGGGGCCGAAATAGCTCGCTCGGTCAATAGCCCCCCGGCATCCGGCTTCGAGATTGAATCGAGCAGTCGCCTTTGGCCTTCCACCTGATCCAGTATGGACCTCATTGCAGGCGACGGCTGTGTGAGCGATTCAAAGCGCTTCCGAAGCGCCTCCGCCTCCTTCGAGGGCCGGAGCAAATCACTGAACTTGTCTTGCTGTTCCTGCAGGCGGATGGCCAAGTTTTTAGCAGGATTTACGTGTGACCCAATACCTGCAAGTGTTTTTGCAATCTCGCTCAATGGCTTGGCACCACTGCCGGTGCTTACCTTAAGGTCCTCAAGCTTGATGGGCTTGGGAGAGTCGGGAGAATCGTCACTCATCAGTCATGGTCCCCATGGGATAGCGCCGGTTAGATATAGGAATCCGGAGAACACAGTGCCAGTTCGAATGGCCCATCTCGCAGGCATGCACTCCGACAACCCACCGCCATTCCGGTGGTCTAAATCGGCAGCTTCGGCGCAATGTCGGCGACGAACAAGCGAAGCGCCATGGCGATCTCGCTGAATTCCTCCGCGGTGAAAGAGACCGTTTCCCCCAAGGCGAAGACACGAATACGCAAGTCTCTTTTGATTTTGATCGTCGCGCCCTTTTCAAAGTACTGGTTCTTGTGAACCTCGATCTCTTCCCCGTCGCTGACGGTAGAACATTTCAAACGGGGCAACTTCAGGCTAAGGGCCCCCGCGCCTTCGTCGCAGTCAATATGACCTACAACGCCATTGCGATGTTCCAGACAGTTCCGAGCCCTCTGAAGCGAGCGGTACTCCTCAAAGAAATCGAGCTTCGTCGCCAATTGCGCCTGCACGGCCAGCAGCAAATCTGGAAAATTGAGACTCGACGCCTTCTTTTCCGCCGCGAGATAAATGTCCTCGAACTCGCCCCAGGTCTCGACCTTGCGTCCTTCCCTCAAACCAAGCGTGTAGATGTAGGCTTGCTCGAGCGTAGCCCTCAGCCCCCTGGCCAGTTCCTGAAACGCCTTCCCCAATATCCACGCGCGATAAGCTAGCTTGGCCTTGGCTTGATCGGCGTGAGGCACGAAGCTCAGCCCGGAAAACCCGTCCCGAGGTAGATCGTTGAGATCTGTAGCCTCGATCGCTGACGTGCATACGGCCACCATTTCAGTCGCCAAGCGGATGGCCTGAAGCGCCGGCGCGATCACGCCGTCGCCGTTGAGGGTGACCGTTACACTGGGTTTGTCTTCTTCCGTCACGGCGTCAATGAATCCGTGTCGGCGATGCCGTCGCCCGTGTCGTGATGCCAAGGTAGGCTAATCTGCATGGGGCCATTTGTGCTCCATGGATTTAGCTTCACCACCTTAATTTTAGCTTTTGCACCCTTTTTCGGGCCGCAACTGCAGCCGCTTTTGTACTCCAGGTGAGTTGCTCGGCGGGGCCAAATGATTCACCGATTGGGGTCTGGGGTAAACGATCCCCTCCAGGCATTTTGCTGGTAACGACCCTTATTCTTTCACCCTGTTCGAGCGCCGCGATGTTGTCCAAAGCCGCACCCAGGCGAAATTCCATGACGTTCAGCATGTGCTTAACCCGCTCTTTGTCCGTGGTAGAGGGGAATGTCCGGCGGCCTTCGGAAAACGCTTGAGTTATGTCATCAAATTTCGCGTCTGTAGCCATCGCAAATAAGTCCTGTGGGAAGATGCGGTTGCGCCGTCCGGCCTGTAACAATCCGGGGGCACGGCGAGCATAGATCTTCTCGACCAAATCTGAGCAAAATGACGTTCGACTTGCCGCGTATTGCGAAAAACCCAGCAGGTAGTCATATCGCTGATAGCAAAAATAGAAGAAGTCATAAAACCAAGCACTTTGCTTGCTGATTTCGTGCTGGAGGGCGTCCAACGCGTTCTTGAATGACGGCTTTGGCCTCGCTCTCGGAAGTATGGAGGGTCGACGTAGGATGCGGAACTCTCCGGGAGCTAAGCTGTCGAAAATAGCTGACTCGGCGGCAATCATCACGCCGCTTTCTGGCGTTGCATCGGCCCAAATCCCGGAACCGACACAGACCATAACATGGGAGAATCGGGCCCCGTGCCTTCCAAGCGCTTTCTGCCCGATAACAATCAGCCGGCTCAACCAATCATGTTGATGAACGAACGCTATGTCGCCCACCTCGGAAAATGTGACGCCGGGAGGGATCGCCATTTAACGCCAATACGAGCGGCTTATGTAGGTGAGTGCAAGGCTTGTGAGAAACGCCACCAGCGCAACTGTCGCATAGATGAGGGCAGGGCTGGAAGTCGCGGCCGCTTCCGGCTTCAGGAGGGCGATGACCAGAGGATCGATTTTGCTGAACGCGTATCCGCTCAGAAATCCGTAAACGAGCTTTCCTAAGCTGGCAAACGCTTCGCGTTCACCATCCCCGTAAGGTGATATGAATATTCCGGCTGCCCATCCAAGGGATGCCCCGAGGGTGCCGCTGAGGAGACATGGGTAAAACAGTTCAGGCCTACTCGCATCGTAGTTCTTGGCGAACATAAAGAGGCATCCAAAAATCAGGATACTGGCGATCAAACCGACTATAAGATCTGAGCCATCGCCCCATTTTCCCCTTTCACGCCTGGCGCGCCGCTGATTGTCTGAGATCCTGGCGCGCTCATCTTCTGACAGTTGAGATGTCGACGGACTCGATAACTCAGCCATGACCCCCCTACGTCGTCTCCCGGTGGCCAGGCTTGCCTTGATCCAGCAATCAACGGCCTTGCTGCGTCACCCGCCGACGGAGCAGCTAGGGAAGACGATGCCTGCGGTTTCGGGGATTGATAAAGCGGCTTGAACGTCCTGAACAAGCGTTCAGATGGGATGCTACAGGTCAGCCCAGGAGTGCGAACGGTTTAGAAGAAGTGTGCGGACGGGCGGCGACGCGCTAGCCCGGTGATGACGACCCGAAAGCGACCGTTCTTCAGAAAGTAAACCGGCAGGGTCTGGTGATCGAGTGCTCCGGTTATTCCGATACGGCAAGAACATTTTCCGTTTTTTATGCCTGTAAGCGCGCCGGCCATTGACCCGATGTTTCGAGCATGTTTCTAATAGAGTGAGGGTGTAATCTCGGTAAGTATTTCAATCGGTAGTGTTTGAAATACTAGGGATGGGGGAAATGCCATGTCGGGGCAATATACGGCTCCGCCTGTTCGCCGGTTGCGGGTCTATGCCTTCGACCCGCAGGCTTCTACGTCGGCTGCGACTGCAGGCGTTAATGTTGCAACAATTAAAATACCTTGGGAGCAGAGCTGGGAGGAAGAAATTCAGCCCGGCCCCATCAATGACTACCTTGAAGTTATTGATATCGATCCGGTCAGCGGCCAATTTTATGAGCCGGTGGACCTCAATCACCCCTACCTCCTGGCTCAGGACGGCTTGGCCCCCTCGGAAGGCGATCCCCGCTTTCACCAGCAGATGGTGTTCGCCGTTGCAATGAAGACTATTCGAACTTTCGAACGGGCGCTTGGCAGGAGAGTCTTCTGGGCTCCGCGTCGCGTTCCCAACGGGCGAAAATACGAGCCGGTCTATAAATTGCGTATCTATCCCCATGCCCTTCGCGAGCCCAATGCTTATTACAGCCGGGAAAAGAAGGCCCTCCTGTTCGGCTATTTTCAGACGTCCGCGCACAGCGCCGGCGCCAAATGGGTGTTTACCGCGCTTTCGCATGACATCATCGTTCACGAGGTCACGCATGCTATCCTGGATGGACTTCACCGGCGGTTTGCTGAACCGACCAGCGTAGACAGCTTGGCGTTCCACGAAGCCTTTGCCGATATCGTCGCTCTGTTCTCACATTTTTCGCTTGAGGAAGCAGTCAGCGCCCAGATTGCGAAAGACGGCGGTAGCCTCGACAACCGCTCCCTCCTCAGCGGCCTCGCCCGGCAGTTCGGCGAGGCTACCGGCCGGGACGGAGCCCTTCGCGAGGCGATTGACGATCACAGTGGCGCTGCGCCCGTGATCTTGCGCGACGACATGACGGAGCCTCACGAACGCGGCGCGGTCCTGGTGGCGGCCGTTTTCGATGCTTTTCTGTCGATCTATGAGAACCGCACCGCTGATCTGCTCAGAATCGCCGGCATCAGACCCGGCATTGGTCCCGACCAGAACCTCCATCCAGACCTGGTCAAACGATTAACCCGGGAGGCGAGCAAGGCGGCGGAACACGTGATGCGAATGTGCATCCGCGCCCTCGACTACCTGCCGCCAGTAGACGTCCGCTTTGGCGATTTTCTCCGGGCAATCATAACGGCGGACTATGACCTGGTGCCCGATGACGTGCTTAATTATCGGCTCGCCATCATAGAAGGGTTTCGGCGGCGCGGTATCATCCCGGAGGGCTGTCTCTCTTTGGCTGTCGACAGTTTGTTGTGGGAGGCGCCGGTCCATCATCTGGCGGCCGATTATGACGATTTGGACCTGGATTTGGAGCCAAAATTCGATCGGACGACGGCAATCAAGGCCGCTGAGGAGAACGCGGAGAGCGTGCATTGGTGGATCCTGGGATCGGAGAGCTTTCGGACCACCGAGGATAAGCCATGGCAAGAGGTGTGCGGAGTAGTCTTCCGACGAGGTTTGATCTCGTATGACGACCGCGAGACGATACTGAGCCGGCCAGGGGACCCGAAGGGATTTGCTCCGCCCGTGGAAATTCATTCTGTAAGAACCTCCCGGCGAACAGGACCCGACGGCCAGGATCTCCGCCAACTTATCATTGAAATTGTACAGCAGCGGCGCGGCTTCTACGATCAGAACGAACAGGAGCTTCAAGACAAGCACGGCGATAACCCGTCGGGCGCGGACTTTGTGTTCCGCGGTGGTGCCACACTCATCTTCGACCTTCGGGAGGGTCACCTGCGTTACGCAGTCCGAAAGCGAATTAGTGACGATGCCCGGCTGGAGCAACAACGCGATTTCCTTGCGGGTTACCGCTTCGGCTCGACTGCGTTCGGTTATGGACTGCAAGGGGGATCGACCGGCACTGCGTTGGACGAACCGTTCGCTCTGGTGCACCGGGGAGGTTAGGTGTGGGGATATTGAAGCTCTTGAGGATCAGGATGTATCGCGGCATCTTGGGCGATTGCTTCCTCATTCGCACCACGTTGGACGACGGCGGCGCGGAGTTGGAGCGATCCATACTTATAGATTGTGGGGTCCTCCAGAACGTTGCCGCTGGAGCCGATCTGATCGCCAAACTTGACCCGAAGGTCGTGAACCGGATCGGTAAAAAGCGCCTGTCCGAAGTTGAGGCAGGCCCGGCCCGCATTTCAGCGATCGCGAAAGACGTCCTGAAGACCGTCGGCAACCGGATCGACCTGCTGGTCATAACCCACGAGCACTACGACCATCTGTCCGGGTTTGCGTTCGAAAAAGGCGCATTCCTTGACGGTGCGGTTTCCATCGGCCGGCTTTGGATGGCTTGGACCGAAAACCTGAAAGATCCGCAGGCTCAGGTCCTAAGGGCACGATTTTCGAAGGGAAAGCAGGCTTTGGCGGCGGCGGCCACGCTGGCGCAAGGCGATGCGCATCCCGGCTTGCGAACGGCAGCGGCGCTTGCCGCTTTCGCCGGGCCAGTCGCCATAAACGGGCTAGGTGCATCGGGCGTCTTCGGGACGGCCGAAATCATGCAAATGCTGAAGGATAAAGCTGGTGCCGATTCAACATCTTATCTTGAGCCTGGACAGGTCATTGACCTCGACGAGTTCAATATCAAGGCCTTTGTTCTTGGCCCGCCTCGAGATGAAGTTTTGCTGCGAAAAGACACCCCATCCAAGGGACAGGCGAAGGAGGTATATCTGACGCGTCTGGACGCCGCCGCGGCGGCGGAAAGCACAGTAAATGCCCAGCTCTCGCTTCTTGCCAATCGAACCGACACAGTCCTGCCTTTCTCGGCCGTTTACCAAAGACCCCTGAAAGAGAAAACCCGTCGCAAGAAGGCGACCAAGTCGGGGGTCCGCAAACTGTATGACGCTCCGGCCGAAAAGTGGCGTAGGATTGACAGCGACTGGACAGGCTCCATCGAAGCTTTGGCCCTGAAGATGGATTCGGATACAAACAACACCAGCCTGGCACTGGCGTTTGAACTCCCCGATGGCCAGGTATTGCTGTTTCCCGGAGACGCCCAGGTGGGGAATTGGCTGTCTTGGAATGACCAGACCTATCCTCCCGCCGCGAAGACTATGTCCTCGGGCAAACCTGTCACCGCAGAGGACCTGTTGCGCCGGACAACCTTTTACAAGGTCGGACACCATGGGAGTCATAATGCCACGGTCAAAGCGCTCGGTCTGGAGCGCATGGTCGACCCACGACTAGTAGCCGCGATACCGGTCGTAGAGGCGGTCGCGGCCATTCAAGGTAAGGGTCGAGCGGAACCTGGAAGCGGGTGGAGGATGCCGTTCGAGGAGCTTTACAAGGCGTTGCAGGAAAAGACCAAGGGACGCATCGTTCAGGGCGACGGTAATCCAACCGTCGAAAAACGAGCTTTCCGAAACAACCCGACGTCAGCAAAGCGGCCGGTCAAGATCGAACACAGCGATCTTTTTGTTGAGATGACGTTCGACCTTTCATGATGCCAGCTGCTCGGGTCGGCGGGGAATTCTCAATGGGGGGTATACGATGGTCGTTCTAATCAACGGCGAAACCAAGAAACTTGGAATTGCGCTCTCGGGGGGCGGGTTTCGTGCTGCCGCGTTCCATGTAGGGACGTTTACGGCTCTCCAGGAACTCGACTTACTCGACAAGCTTGATCTCATCAGCTGCGTGAGCGGCGGGAGCGTGGCAGGCGCCTACTTGGCGCTGAATTGGGGCAAACAGGATGTGCTGAAGGGCCTTTCGGACTATCTGCTGACAAAGTCGATCGCCGTCTCTTCGATCATCGGAGGTATCCTGGACCCCTTCGAAACACGCCTGGAGAAGCTTGGCGCAAGCTACGATCGGGATCTGTTCGCGGGTGCACGGCTATCCGCTCTCAGAGATGGTCCACGAATCTATCTCAACGCCACCAACCTGGCCACCGGCAACATGTTTTTCTTTGTTGCAGGCAAGGCATTGGCGCCCGGAGAAGACGCTGGAGAAACGATGGGGGAGCACGAGAGCGGCACCGCGAATGCGAGTAACTATCCAATCAGCTTGGCCGTGGCAGCATCCTCGGCTTTCCCGCCCGTGTTTCCCCCGCTACGGCTCAATGCCGACATCTATCCCAATTCCCTGAGCGAATACGCGACGCTGAGCGATGGAGGCATTTACGATAATCTGGGCGTGAACCCGTTGATGCGAGCGCGGCGCAATCCCGTCGATGTGTGTTTTGTAAGTGATGGCGGCAAGCCGTTCGCCGTGTCCCCTCATCCGACGGAGTCCGGGACAATCGTGCTCAAGGAGGCGATCAACATCATGATGGAGCAGGTAAGAGGTCTTCAATTTGCTCGTCTGCAATTGTCGTACGACGCGAAAAAGGGCCCGAAACCCATCTGGTTTTCAATCGACAGCCGGGTAGGCGAGGAACGGCCTGGCGACGCCGCTTTCGCCTCGCTGGTGGCAACAGATTTAAAGAGATTGGAGGCCGAAGAGCATGAGGTTTTGGTGCGACATGGTCGGGCCCTCACGATGGCACGCGTCAAATCCTATGCACCGGAACTCCTTAAGTAGCAAAGTGTCAAACGCGCCGCCTTGCCGCTTACCCGACACGGACTGCAAGGACGTTATCGTTGGATATATCGCCTCATATTCTATCCAGGACAAGCAGTCCTCAACGCCAAGTGCCTGCCGCGGCGAGATTTGTACCCTCAGTCTCTACATCAGGGACAGCAAGCTCGACTGGGACATCCAGAAGCAAATTTCAGGCACTGGCAAGGCCATCTTCGTGAAGACCTTTGGTGAGCCCGACCCCGAGACCAAGTGATGCGCCATAGTGCCTCCAAATGGCCGCTGCTCTGGGCTGTCGGCGCCGCCATTCTCATATCTGCTCCGGCAAGGGCCCAGGAAGAACCAACGCAACCGAACCCGACACTGAGGTTCAAGCTCGACCGGCGCGACGGGTGCTTCCGCTACATAGGCGATGCCTGTCGAATTCATCGGCCGCTTCAAGACCGGGAGCTACGTCGGCGTGTCCATGATCACCATCGGCCGGCCCACGACCAGCAGCCGCGACTACTCGATCTTGTTCGCGCCTCGTGCCGCTTGGGGCAGTTCAGCCTTTGTCACCATCTGTGGCCGCGTTACCCCACCTTCTTAGCAACCGGACAGAATCTCCGGAGGGCGCTGACTTAGGACCGCTGGACAGCCGCCATATGTCGTGGTCTGTCTTCCTTTTCAAGGAAGCGAAATGGAATCATTATCGGCAGCGGGACCGGGTAAGAAGCGGCTGGCGGTTTTCCTTGATGGAACCTGGAATTCCGTGTCGGACAACACCAATGTCTGGCGCTTGCGCGCCCTGTGTTCAACGAAAGACACCGGAAACCCAGCCCAGCTCGCCTACTATGATATCGGGGTGAACGGAGTCATTGGCGGAGCCTTTGGGAAGGGGCTGCTCAGGAATATCCTTGATGCCTATGAGTGGCTGGTCGAAAACTACAACGATGGTGACGACATCTTCGTGTTCGGCTTCAGCCGTGGCGCCTTCACTGCGCGTTCTCTGACAGGCTTTATCACCAAGTGTGGCCTGTTGAGGCCGGGTGCCCCGTTAAGCGTCAACCAGTTGTTCGCCCGGTACCGCCGACGCGACGCGCTGACCGTGTGGAAGCTTCATGACGACTTGGTCGCAGGCCCGCTGAAGGCCTCTGCCCTGGAAGAACGCTGGATGCTGAAATACTCCCGCCGCGTGCCGATCAAGCTGGTGGCCGTCTGGGACACTGTCGGCGCGCTCGGCATTCCCGCGTTCAGCTGGGAAGGCATCAGTCGGACCAGTTTCCGATTTCTGGACACGGGCTTGAGGGTGCCAATCGAGAATGCGTTTCACGCCCTTGCCCTCGATGAGCATCGCAACAGCTTCATGCCGACGTTATGGACGAAGAGAATCCCTACCGATCCCCAGGCGGTGATCGCACCGCCGCGTCCCTACAGCAGTGTCGAGCAGCGTTGGTTTGCTGGCGCCCACGGTAATGTGGGCGGCGGATACCCGAATGATCTGCTTGCACAGGCTCCTCTCAGCTGGATCATCGAAAAGGCCCGGTCCCACGGTCTCGCGTTCAGGAGCGACATCGAGGTGGACGACGGGGCCCTCGACGCTCCGATTTCAGACTCTTACCGGGAGTTCATGCGCGGCTCCTACGCCATCCTCAGCAAGAGGCATCTTCGGCCCATTGCATCCCCTCCCGGCCGGGACCCGGATGCGACGTACATCAATGTCAATGAGACGATTGATGGCTCGGTCTTCGAGCGGTATCGCCACTCGTCAAGCTACCGGCCCGCCAATTTGGTTGAGTGGTCGACTCGCAAGGGCGTCGATCTTGACGCGGTGATGGGTTGGGTCGATGCCGAACAGCCTGGAAAGGCGGTTGGCGAGATCCACTGACCGCTGAGTGGCGTGCAGTGCCGCCGTCTGCTTCCAGGATCTGGCCGTTCCGGCTGACATGCAGAGCGCGAAAGATGCGCCGTGGGCGGAAATGGAGTAAACGTCGTCCACCTAGATAGTAGATGCTTTGCGCTCTGCCTCAGACGGGAGGGGGAGCGCAAAGCATCTACTATCTAGG